>JAYTWN010000035.1:0-12575 GCA_043743435.1 Acidimicrobiia bacterium | reverse complement strand
GAGTCTGGGCTTGGGACGAGTCTGGAGGAGTCGACATGTTTGCCAGTCTTGCGCGCTATCGACAATTTCGCCCATCGGAACGTGTCATCGACGGTTTTACCGGTCATCCTGGCGGGAGCGATTTCGCGCTGACGCCTTTGGAAGTGCACGCTTGCGTACCAATGCGCACGTGCGAAACCACAAACAAGCGTGCACTTCCGCCACGTTGTTTTCGAAAGCCTGCAGCGCAACGAGCGAAACGCTGACGCCAGCCCTCGCCTCACCAGAACTTTGAACGGGCCGAACGCCGGTAGCCTGGAGGGATGCGTCAAACGTGGTCTGGTCCGTCGGCAACAGATCGAAAGTCTGGCGAAACATCAGGCGTAACTGTGCAAACGAGACTGTCGAACTTAGGCCTGGTTGCTGGTTTGCTGGTCTTTGTCACGGGGTTGCTGGCCATCGGATCTTCGCAGGCGCCCAGCGCTGATGCCCGTAAGAAGCGTGAACGCACCACCACAACGGTTGCCAACGAGATCCTCAGCGGCACTTCCGTCAAGGGTGGCGCGAGCCCCAAACCGGGGAAAACCGGCGACGTGTTGGTGTTTCCCGGATCTGGCAAGCGGGACAAAGCTCCTGTCACGATTGCTTCTAGACCAAAAGCCACCTTGATTGCCTCAGCCACACCTGCGGGTTCTGGTGGCAAAACCAAGAGCCAGCCGGGGGCGAACTCAAATCGAAGCGATCCACGGCTGCGGGCCATTGGCTTTCGCTCCCGCACCAAACTTGAGCAGCATTTCGAAAAGCACGGTCGGGAATTTGGCAACGTAACTCTCGAGGAGTACTTAGCCATGGCGCAGGACCTTCGAGATGCTCCCCTCTCGGATCGAGTCCTCGAAGCGAACCAAGTTGGTGGCACCATCAGTCGTTACGATCGCAAAACTGGTGCGTTCACCGCGTTTGATCGGGACCTCACCATCCGAACCTTTTTCAAGCCCAATGGTGGCGAGGACTACTTCCGCCGGGCCGCCACCAAAACCCACTAAAGGAAGGGCAGGCCCCTGCGCCTCTGTCCGGACGCGTGACAAATCTTGAGAAGCCCGCCTCGGGACAAATCTTGAGTAGTCCGGATGCGCGACAAAACTTGAGAAGCCCGGCTCGGCACAAAACTTGAAGCGCCCGGACCCGAGACAAAACTTGAAAAGTCCAGACCCGAGACAAAACTTGAAGAGTCATCCGCCCGGCCAGTCGTCCCACCGAACGGTGTAAATCGGACTCGATCCCTCGCTTATTCGACTAGCCGAATGCCCGACGGTGCAATGGAGGATTCAACGTGGGGTAGTTCGACAACGAATTCGGTGCGATGGGCAGGGAACACGAACTCGCTGAACAGCACTGCGCGCCCGTCGACGGAGCGGGTCACGCGCTCGCAACGCAACACCGGGGAGCCGACGGGGACTTCCAAAAGAGCGGCGTCATCTTCGGAGGCAGCGGCCGCGCCGATGGTTTGCGAGGCACCGCCCAAGGGTACCGGGAAGTTTTCGTAAAACGAGGACCGTTCAACTGCTGACCGAGAGACGTCACCGGCTAAGTCTTCGGGCATCCAAACCGTTACCCGAGCGAAGGGAGCTCCATCAGCTAGGTTGAGTCGACGTACCTGTAAAACCGTACGCACACCTAGGATTTTCTCGACGACTTTGGTGGCACCAACAAATCCAAAATCCAGGATGCGTCGCTCCGGGGTCACGCCGCTCTCCGCAAGTTGCGCTTCGATGGTTCCGAGTCCAACCAACGTTTGTCGCAGTGGATCGGCGGCCACAAACCAGCCGAAACCTTGACGAGAATCAATCAATCCTTCGTCACGGAGCGCATCGAGGGCTTTGCGCACGGTTACGCGGGACGCATCGTACCCCAATGACAGTTCCGATTCGCTGGGAAGCAATCCCCCACCGGGGAACTCGCCGATGCCGATGCGTGCTCGCAATGCCTCGGCAATGGATTGATAGCGAAATCCGCTGGTGTCTCTGGCCATCGTTTGCCCCTCCCTTCGATTCGCTTCACTTGTTCGTTGCTCGTTGCTTGTTCGTTGCTTGCTCGTTGCTTGTTCGTTGCTCGTTGCTTGTTCGTTGCTTGTTCGTTGCTTGTTCGTTGCTTGCTCGATCTTGCTAGTCGACTCAACTGCCGACAGGGTTCCCAAATCAACTGACATGTATTATACTTGTCTTATTCACTGATTTCCACCGAACCACAAGATCGATCAACAAGAAACCGTCGGTTATGACCGGCAAAAGGAGCTCATCATGGCCGTTGCCGCCAACACCCCAGCCGCCCTCGTCGAGAAGGTGTACGCCAAACTCGTTGCTAACACGGCCATTGGCCGTACCCGCCTGGGCCGTTCCATGACGTTGGCCGAGAAGATCCTCTGGGGCCACATGCAAGACGCGGCCAATGACGGATTTGATCGTGGCGTTACCTACGGCGATTTCTTCCCTGATCGCGTGGCCATGCAAGATGCCACCGCTCAGATGGCCCTGCTCCAGTTCATGACCGCCGGCCTCCCCCAGGTTGCCGTGCCATCAACCGTGCACTGCGATCACCTCATCCAAGCCCGCGTCGGTGCAATCAAAGACCTTGAGATTGCCAACGACACCAACCGAGAGGTGTATGACTTTCTCCGCACGGTGAGCGCCAAATACGGCATTGGTTTCTGGAAACCCGGCTCCGGCATCATTCACCAGGTGGTCATTGAGCAGTACTCGTTCCCTGGCGGCATGATGATCGGCACTGATAGCCACACCCCCAATGCTGGCGGTCTGGGCATGATTGCCATCGGTGTTGGAGGAGCCGATGCGGTCGACGTGATGGTTGGCCTCCCCTTCGGCGTACGTTATCCCAAGCTCATTGGCGTAAAGCTGACCGGCACCATGACGGGCTGGACTGCCGCGAAGGACATCATTCTGAAGGTCGCCGATGTGCTGACGGTTGAGGGCGGAACCGGCGCCATTGTTGAATATTTCGGCCCCGGCGTGGCAGGAATCTCGGCGACCGGGCGGGCAACCATCTGCAACATGGGAGCCGAGATTGGCGCTACCACGTCGCTCTTCGGTTATGACCATGAGACCGCCATGTACCTCAAGGCCACCGGCCGCGCCGACATTGCCGATCTAGCCGATAAGCACGCTGACTATCTGCGTGCAGATGATGATGTACTGGCCAATCCCTCGGTTTACTTCGATCGCGTGATTGAGATTGACCTCGACACTCTTGAGCCCCACATCAACGGTCCTATGACTCCCGATTTGGCCCATCCAGTTTCCAAGATTGCTGCGAATGCCAAGGCCGCTGGCTGGCCCCTCGAACTATCAAGCGCACTTATTGGTTCCTGTACCAACTCCTCGTATGAAGACATTCAGCGCACCGCATCAATCGCTCGTCAAGCTGCCGCCGCTGGCATCAAGGTGAAAACGCCCCTCATGGTTACCCCTGGTTCCGAGCGCACCCGTGCCACCATCGAACGTGACGGTTTGTTGGCCGATCTCGAAGCCATTGGCGCCGTTGTTTTGGCCAATGCGTGTGGCCCGTGCATTGGCCAGTGGAAGCGTGACGATATGGAAGACGGCACGCCGAATAGCATCATTAACTCCTACAACCGCAACTTCCCCAAGCGCAACGATGGCTACGGCTCCACCAACGCCTTCGTCGCTTCACCCGAAACCGTGATCGCCTACGCCCTTGCTGGCACGCTCGATTTCAATCCGCTTGTTGACTCGCTCACCGCTGCTGATGGCACGAAATTCTTGCTGGCAGAGCCGACGGGTGACAAACTCCCGGCACTCGGATTCGAATCAGGCGACACCATGTTCGAAGCCCCACCAGCGGATGGATCGGGTGTTGTCGTCACCGTTTCACCGACGTCGGATCGCTTGCAGTTGTTGGCACCGTTCAGCGTGTGGGACGGCAACGATTTTGTGAATTTGCCAGTCCTCATGAAGGCCCGAGGCAAGTGCACAACCGACCACATTTCCATGGCCGGTTCGTGGCTCAAGTACCGAGGACACCTCGAGAACATCTCGGGCAACTTGTTCATCGGTGTCAACAACGCATTCACCACCACCCCTGGAATGGCCTGGGACACCTTGACGCAAGCCGAAGCCATGATCCCCGATACCGCGAAATCGTGGAGCTCACAGGGTGTCGCCTGGGTTGCCGTCGGCGATCAAAACTACGGCGAAGGTTCCTCCCGCGAACATGCCGCCATGGAGCCTCGTTACCGCGGAGCCGCCGTGATCATCACCCGCAGCTTCGCCCGTATCCACGAAACCAACTTGAAGAAGCAAGGCGTCCTTCCGCTGACGTTTGCTGACCCGTCCGACTGGGAAAAAATCGGTCGCGATACGCGTGTCTCGGTCCTTGGCCTTGCTTCGCTTACGCCCGATGTTGCAGTTTCGGTTGAGTTCCACCAACCCGATGGCATCGTCGACGTCATCAGCTGCAAGCACACCATGAACCCCGAGCACATCGAATGGTTCAAAGCCGGCGGCGCCCTCAACCTCATCCGCGCCGCCCAAGCCGCCAAGTAACCAGAACACCACATTCCAACTCGGGCTGGCCCAAGCCCCAGCCCGAGTTGCTACGTGCACATACCGTGCCGCCAAAGGGTCGTTAACACCGATCCAATCCCGCATTGTCGCCAGCAGGATCTCGACACGAATAATCACGTGCGCATACCGTGCCGTCAAAGGGTCGCTAACAACCACCCAAATCCACATTCTCCCAACTACTCCCGACAGGGGACGCTCCCGTGTTTGTCGCAATTGATCACGTTCAGTTAGCCATTCCGGCTGGAGGCGAAGTCCAAGCGCGCAGGTTCTGGTGCGACCTACTTGGATTCAACGAGCTACCCAAACCTGATTCGTTAGCCAAACGGGGCGGCGCATGGTTCGAACACGGCTCGGTTCAGGTGCACGTTGGTGTCGAAGCCGAGTTTGCCCGGGCACGGAAGGCGCACCCAGCATTTCGGGTGAGCGATCTACTCATTCTCGCCAAGCTGCTAACCGAAGCCGGCTACCCCGTCCGTTGGGACACCGAGATTCCCGACGTGATCCGCTGCCACGTCGACGACCCCTTCGGCAACCGGATCGAACTCATCCAACACAACTAGCACCCAGACCACTGAACCTTCGTCGCTGGCCGCTTTCCAGCAAGGTGCGGCCTGCTTTGCTGATGGCTGCCTCCTCGTCGTTCTGGTTGGGTAAAGCAGCCAGTTCCTCAGAGCGTCGTTGCCCTCGACTAACCATGAAGCGCAATCCGTCTCACTCAATTCAGCGAC
The DNA here is from genome assembly GCA_043743435.1 of Acidimicrobiia bacterium. Classification (GTDB taxonomy): domain Bacteria; phylum Actinomycetota; class Acidimicrobiia; order Acidimicrobiales; family JANYDT01; genus JANMZO01. Next base: position 7,270 of record JAYTWN010000035.1, on the reverse strand, counting down.
GCACCACCGAGCGCTAGAGCTCCCGAGCAGCGAGCAAGGTTCGGATGTGGGCGGCGATTGGGGCGAAGGCTGCGGCCGACACCAAGTGTTGATCGGTGCATTCCACGATCAACCATCCGGCGGATTGCAACAGCAGGCGACGCCGCATATCCCTGGCCTGCTTTTCTTTCGAGCTGTGCGTGTAGAACGGACTCACTTCAAGGGCCACACGTTTACTTATCCAAGCGAAGTCAACTTCGACTCCGATTCCCGAAACGGTGAAATTGGAACTGACCGGGCCGAGGCGCTCGTCGTCCAGCCAACGACCCACTTGTTGCTCAAGGGTGCTCCGATAGCGGACTGTTCCCGTTGGTCGCTCTGCCAGCAGATCAAGCAATTTCTTGCGTTCAACTGCCCTGGGCCTCTGCGCCAACAACGAATTCAGCGACGAAACAGTCACGAGCCCTTCGGATAGCGAATAGTCGAGGCACCTCCCTAAAGCCTCGCGATCGACCAACCGGGCAAGGTCAAGCAACGTTTCTGGCACCGTCGTCACCAGCCCGCCATGCCAGGGTTCTGCAGCTCCAAGTTGTTTGAGTCGCCGGAGTCTCGCGTAGGACAATTCTGAGACTTGCTTGGGTGCAACGTGAAGTTCCACGAGCTGCGGACCACGACCCTTTCGAAATGCAAGCGAACGAAGCGGCAGCGTATGCACCGCAGCAGCCGCGATTCCGCCGATGATTGACCCTGGAATTGCAAAGCAGCGGGACAGAATGAACTGGAGCATTGACGGGCGATGTGAAGGCACCCGGTACACACCCCGAGCTTCTCTATGCAGCTCTCCTTGCCGTGCCCGTTGCTCCAAATGGGCAGAGACTATTCCCTGTCCCGCCAACTGGAGCGCGGTAACTAATCCGAGCTGTTTGGAGGCGCGTTCGGCAATTGCGATATCAATTGCACTTCGCTTACGACGGGTGTGCAGCAGCTTTGGGAGCTTGCATTCCGGTGAACTTCGCTTATCAGCAGCGCTAACCAATCCACCGACACGACCCCACTCCTGCGTTGGACCCTCGCCAAAAACAATCGACACTTGAACCCCCTTCGCGTTCCAAACACCGGCAACAGCCAAAGCGCTACGGAACAAATTTTCGACCGGGGAAGCCTGCAAACACTCTACGAAGGGGGTATGACAAAAAACGTTCGGCCCCACGTGAATGCAAATTGTGATCCAAGCAGTTCTGCTGTTCTGCTGTTTCGTCTCAGGCCTAAACCGAACGCTCCAGCCCCCGTCAGGCTCGCCCCATCGCTCCAAAAGCCTGCGCGGAACCCACGCGAGCGCGGGTTGACCGATCTCCAAAGCGATCACGCATTCGATACAACGATCCCCGGTTTGTCAAATTCGCTGGCCGACCCCTGAATTATCGAACGCCTCGGTCCGCCTGCATTCAGATTTGCACGATTATGCACGAGCCATCTAGATCGTCCACAATGCCCATACCCACAATGCCAATACAGAGACCGTGCTGGCAAGTTAACAAGTACCCAACCCGCACGAAGCCAACCCGGTATGTGCACATAGCATGCCGCCAAAGGGTCGTTAACAGCACCCAAACCCGCACGCAGGCACCCAAACAGCCAGTCAACCCAGTCATCAATCAGCCCGAACACGACCCGCATACGCCGAATCAAGACCTATGTACACATAGCGTGCCGCCAAAGGGTCATTAACAAGCACCCAAACCCGCACACACCCGAGCACCCAGCACCAGTCAACCCGGTCACCAGTCAGCCCGAACATGACTCCGACACACCGAATCGAAACCATACGTACACATAGCGTGCCGCCAAAGGGTCGTTAACAGGCACCCAAACCGCACGCACCCGAGCACCCAGCACCAGTCAACCCGGTCACCAATCAGCCTGAACATAACTCTGAGACCCGAATCGAAACCATACGTACACATAGCGTGCCGCCAAAGGGTCGTTAACAAGCGCCCAAACCCGCACCCGTCGTAACCACAACGCGGCTACGCGCCGGTTAACAACTTTCGGAGTTCGCGTTTTACGAATTTGCCGTTGGCGTTACGGGGGATGGGGGCGTCGAGGAACCAGACGGTTGACGGGATTTTGTAGCTGGCCATGTCGGTGATGAGGAACGCCTTGAGTTCGTCGACCGTCAAGGTGGTTCCGGGGGCGAGGAGGATTCCGGCGGCTACGGATTCGCCTAGGCGCTCATCAGGAATACCGAATACGGCGACTTCAGCCACCGAGGGGTGTTCGTAGATGGCTTTCTCGATTTCGGAGCAGTAGACGTTTTCGCCACCACGCAGGACCATGTCTTTGGCCCGGTCAACGATGTACACAAAGCCCTGAGCATCAATGCGGGCAATGTCGCCGGTATTGAACCAACCATCACGGATGGCATCGGCAGTAGCTTCGGCGCGGTTCAAATAGCCCTTAATAACGATGGGACCTCGAACGCACAATTGACCAACCGTGTCGGGCGACGGGGTCAATACGTTGCCGTCGTCATCCACGAGCTGTGCATCCACAGTCGGAACAAGGGGGCCGCATGAATCGGGTTTGGTAAGAAAGTTTCGGGCCGAGTTGGCGGTCACGATCCCGCACGTTTCGGTGAGCCCGTATCCGGTTGAGGGCACACCGTTGCGCAGCGCTCCAGCGACCTTGCCCACGAGGTCTGGTTGCATCGCCGCCCCGCCACCACCCATGCCCAAAACCGAAGATGTGTCTCGCTTGGCCCAATCGGGGTGAAGGAGCAATTCTCGTGACATGGTCGGCACGCCAGAGAAGTTGGTGACCTTTTCACGTTCGATCAACTCGAGCGCACGGCCAGCATCCCATTTGTACATGAGCACCACTCGGCCACCGGTCAAGGTCGCTGGATGCAAAATGCAGTTACAGGCGGTGACGTGGAACAGCGGTGTTGGCGCCATGAACACGCTTTGTGCTGGGGCGGGTAGGGGTGCAGCAGTTGGGGCTGGGATGTCTCCGGCCGCGATTGCTCGTGCTTCGGCGTTGGCGGTGGCCATAACATGAACACAATGTGCATGATGTTGTGAACCGAGCCGCGGTGTGTGAGCTGCGCCCCTTTTGGGAATCCAGTCGTGCCGGAGGTGTAGAAGATTGTGGCGTCATCGTCGGGATCTATGTTTGCTTCGGGCAGGGTGGCTGGCGCAGTTGCTCCATTCACGACATCGGTCCAGCGGGTGGAATCGGTTGGCAACACGGTAGCGCTACGTACACTTATGATGTGCAAAGGAGCTACGGTTCGCAGTGCATCCAAGATGGGAAGTACGCGTACCAATCGTTCGTCGTCGGCAATGAGGACTTTGGGCAATGAGTCGCTGAGACCAAACTCCATTTCACTCGTTGTCCACCAGGCGTTCATGCCCACAACCGCCGCGCCCACACAGATCGTGGCCCAGTACCCAACGACCCATTCGGGATAGTTGCGCATTGCCAGGGCCACACGATCGCCGGAACCCACACCGTGATCGTTTCGCAAAACTGCGGCGAGAGCTCGAACTTGAGCGCCGATTTCTGCGTAGATGTAGCGCTCGTCTTCGTAGACCAGGTACTCCCTGTCGGCGAACGCAGCGGCTCCTTCCCATACCGCGCGCATGGTTGGAGGGGCGGCGTTGAGAATCCGTAATTTCACCCCGCGGACATCGGTTTCGGTAGTGGCAAAAGCTCCAGCAAGGAGTTCTTCACGGGCAAGGAGATAGTGGTCAGTCACGAACCCATCATGGTCGAACGCTGTGACACGGCGCACATCGGGAGCAGATCGGCAGCAGATCGCCAGCAGACCCGGAACAGATCGGCAGCAGAAAAGCGTTACCAGTGTCTCTCAGCGGGGATCGTGGATATCGAGAAGGGCGGTGATTCGGCGAGCCGTGAGCACGCCGGTGGCCACAAGAAGTACGCCGCAAACGCCAAAAAGTGGGTCGGTTCCAAAGCGCTTCGCCACATATCCAGCAAGCAAAGCCGACGGTATTTGGATGGAAAACGCGATGGACCTGGTGAGGCTGATGACTCGTCCGCGGAAATCGGCGGGGATTATGCGCTGGCGAATACCAAGCGAGGCCACAAGGCCCACCATGGTGATGGCCTGCTGCACAAACATTGCGGCAAACACCACGAACCATGAGCGGGATCCAAAGCAGGCTAGATAGGAAAGGCCGTTGAGCACGATGCCGATCGCATAGGTGGAGTTGCCGAACAGATTGATGAAACGCGTAGCGAAGATCCCGCCCACGACCGATCCCCCAGCCATTACCGCGGTGAACGCACCAAACCAGATTTTCGAGAGCCCCAAAGTGTCTTGGATAAGGACAACTTCGGTGGCGAGGACCGCAGCGGTAAGGCACGTCATGATCGAGGTGACCGCGGTGAGAGTTTGTATGGGAACAGAGTTTCTGAACCACGCCCAACCGATCCGAACATCAGAAGCTAACGACGATCCCGACGGGGCCGCAGGAATTGGATCTAATCGAGACAAAATCGCGGCCGAAGCGACGAAGCTCATTGCGTCTCCAATGATCGGGATCTTTCCACCGGAGAGAAAAGCGGCACCGAGCGGTGGGCCGATGAATTGCTCGCCGGCGATGATCGTCGTCTGAATTTGACTATTCGCTTGGTCAAAATCCCTAGCTTCAACGAGGTAAGGGACTACGCGTTGGGTAGCAGAAAAAAATATTGCTGACCCGGTCGAAAGTCCCAAAGAAAGTAGGAGTAATACCCAAATTGGCAGAGGGTTGGGTGAAAGGAAGAGAAACGTGCCTACCAAACCGAGCACCACACCGCGGACTAAATCGGAGCCGATAAGCACTTTTCGGGCGTCACGACGATCTACAAATGCCCCGAGGACGAGCCCGAAAACAAATGGAATCCGGCTCGCAGCAAACACTGCTGCAACCACAATTGGGTTCTTTGAGGTCTCCCGAGCGAGCAGCGGAAGACCCGTTACGAGCAGGCCGTCACCCAAACTCGACGCCGCTACAGCGACCCAGAACCGTTCGTATTTTTGCCCCAACCGCCGCATGAACACCAAAGGCTACTGGCATGACCAGGACTTTTCTTGCTTTGGTGCTAAAGATTCGAATGCAACATGCCGACAACAAAAAAGAACCACCCGGCTAGGGGTGGTTCTTTCAACAATTTTGATGAGGGAATGAGAAATGAACCAATCAATCAGCTCAAGTCTCTTCTCAACTTCATCCGTTGGAGTTTCCTCCGTTGGAGTTTCCACGCATTTCAATACCCCCTCGATTATCGAAAGCCCGTCGATCTCACAACAGGCAGGTTCACTTCTGAATTCTTCTTCAGTTTCAGTCGAGAAGCCATACCGGACCGCCAAAAATCATGTTTAAACAACGGCCGAATCGGGTATCTGCTCGCACCGCTGCCCTCGGTGTCACTACTCCACTTTTTATTGCGTGGATCGCCTTTCCGCCAGCCTCCGTAGCCACTTTCGAAACAGGGAACAATCTGATTCGGATGGCACTCATTGGGTTCGGCTACTTTCTGGCCGAGCGATTCGCTGTCCGCTTGGCTATAAGCCGTTTAAACATCAACTTTGCTCCTTCGGAGATACCAATTCTCTTTGGCGCGGCGTTTCTATCTCCTCGACTTCATGTTGCAATTCGAATCATTGCCACCGGGTTCGCGACGTATGCCCGGCTGAGAAAGGGAAACCGAGACGAACTGCAACTGAAAATTTTCTCAAATTGCTTAGTTGGAGCCTTCGATGCCGCTTTGTTTCTTAGTGCTGCACGGCTCTGTTCCTGGGACGGCTCTGTAAGCATTTCTTCGCTAATGACCTTTGTGTTGGCTTGGTTCTGTTGTATCGCTCCCAGCACGGCGATCTATTTGGCCGCCCAGAAGATTGGTGGCCACAGAATTGTCATGTCGGAAGAGTGGCCACAAATTCGAGCTTCCTTCGGGCTCTCCGGCTTGACCATGGCGGTTGCAGGTTTGCTCCTCGTTGCCGTGCAAAAAGAGCCGGCCGTAGGTGCACTTACAGCCGTCATCGTGGTGGGCATATATCCGCTGGTGAAGAGCTTTTTGAAAGCGTCCGCGAGCCACAAAGCACAGGTTGCTTACGGGCAGCTCACGGCGTTGCTTACCCAATCGGATTCTGAGGATCTTGGCCCGGTTCTTGACGTGGCGGCACGCGTTTCGCAGACCCAATCGGCACAATTGGTGGTCCTTGGCCATCAGGGTTTCGAAGTGACCGACACGGTTCTCCTAGCCAATCAAAGATCACGTGAAACGGTAAGCGTTTCAGATCTCCCACAGAGTTGGCAGACGGCTCTTGAAACGGGCATCACACACATGCGCGTGAACCGCGAAGGCATGGAACCAACAGATCTGCCGCTCAGCAACAGTGAGATCGTGACGCCGCTGCTCAATCATGGGATCGTGATCGGGCTTCTTGTTGGTACCGATCTACTCGATCAAATCGATGGCAAAAAGATCAAGGTGTTTGACCCCACTCAGGCGGCAACCGTCGCCGGGTACATCGCAATGTGGCTGGAGAAAGCGCGCTTAGTAACGCAGTTGCGCAGCGAGATTGCCGAACGCACCACCCAAGCACTTCATGATCCGCTAACTGGGTTGCTTAACCGTCGTGGATTTTACGAAGCCTGGGAACGTGTCCTTGCCGATCCCGATGAACACAAACTCATGGGCGTGCTCCTCATCGACCTCGACAACTTCAAAGACGTCAATACCCACAGCGGACATGACGGTGGCGACGTGGTTTTGCAACAGGTGGCCGAACGCTTGGTCGCAGGTTTACCGAAACGTGCGATCGTGGGCCGCCTCGGCGGCGACGAGTTTGCCGTGATCGTGCCGGGGCTCCGCGAGGCGAGGGATGCAAAGGATTTTGCTTTGCGGCTCCGTAAGGATTTGACCATCGCACACAAGGTATTCGCTGAAGACCTTGAGGTGGGCGGTTCGATTGGTGTGGCCAACTATCCGGAGCATGGCAAGGTCATTGGCGATCTGCTGAAGTGTGCCGATGCGGCAATGTTCGCAGCAAAGGATGAAACCAGTGTGGGGGTAAGCGTGTACGCGATGCACCACCTCAAAAGCTCCGAACACGAGATGGACTCCTACCGACTCAAAGATGCGCTTGATCGTGGTCAAATTTCTGCGTGGTACCAACCCATCATTGATATGTCCACGTATCGAGTAAAAGGGTTTGAAGCACTGGCCAGATGGGAAATGGACACGGGCGAGTTCATATCCCCGGCTGAGTTCATTCCTC
>JAYTWN010000034.1:0-4988 GCA_043743435.1 Acidimicrobiia bacterium | reverse complement strand
CTGACGGGGTTCGCAGCGGCCCCTTTGCCGAATTGCTGAGTGCAGAAACCAATGACAGTTTCGGTTCCGATGTGAAGGATTGGCACAACTACCTGATTGCCTGGTCACGCCATATCGCCGATTTTGAGCCCTACTGGAAGGCGGGCAGCCCACCGGTTTCCCCCTTGATTGCCGAACATCCAGACTGGTTTTGCCGAGATTCCAACGGCAACGTTTCGGGTGTGTACACCAAGGCCTTCGACGCCCGAAATCGCGATTGGCAGGATTACTTCACCCGGGCTATGAGCTTCCTGATGACCGAGTTGGATATCGACGGCTTCCGCTTCGACGCACCTACCTATAACGATTTCGCGAACTGGGCTCCTTGGGCACGAGGCCGGGCAAGTACGTCGCAGTTGGGATGTATTGGCTTGTTCGAGCGGCTTCGCCCGGTATTGAAAAGTATCAAATCTGATGCGCTGTTGTACACCGAGCCATCTGGCCATGCGTTGCGTCGGTCGATGGATCTCAACTACAACTACGACGAGCAATGGTTGTTGACATCGCTGGCTAACCCGGAGACCGCAACATCTTGGGGTGTTCGAAACGGTAGGGCGCTAGCCCGCTGGATGCGCGACCGTGATGCGGTGCTTCCGAACGGTTCACTCACCGCGCACCATATTGATTCCCACGACACGTTCTGGTGGCCCAGTTGGGGAAAGAAGTGGCGTCGCGAGCAGTTCACCATGGAACAAGTGCGCTTACTAACGGTGATTTTTGGAAGTCTTCCCGGCCCCATGATGATGTTCAGCGGCGGCGAAATTGGCATTGAAGACCTGTTGCCACAACTCGCCAAACTCAAGGCGGGTGGGGTCTGGCAACACGGCGAAGTGTCGTGGTGGTGCTCCGATGACACCCCTGAAAGTGTGTTCGGTTTAACCCGTACCTTAGGCAACGCTTCGGTGTCCCTGGTTGCCAACATTGGAGACGAGCCTGTGCACTACTCCGTTGCTCAGTCTCTTGCTGGCGTTGAGGTTCTGTTGACCGAGGGCAGCCGCGCCAACTTGAACGGTTCCACGGTCGATTTCGGACCAAACTCCGCCATCGTTTTTACGCACCTCAACGAATCGAAGTAACCGTACGGCGCGCTTTGTCTGGCGCTGGATCAGCCGCTGGCAAACCGCACGCAGGCATCGAGCCCACCGTTGCTATGGCTTCGCAATTCAAGGGTTCCACCACAAGATCGAACGAGGAGACTGACAATACTCAAACCGAGCCCAGTACCGGGCAGGTGCTGGGTCTGTGGCCCTCGCCAAAATCGATCCGTGGCACGAGCTCTTTCTTCAGCTGTCATCCCGGGGCCCTGATCAATAACGTTGATGTCTACAAAAGGCCCTCGATTTTTTACCGTTATCCGAATTGTGGCGCCCGGCGGTGAAAATTTGATTGCGTTATCAATAAGTACGTCCATGATTTGTTCCAACACTCCCGGCCGCATGATGCAGTGTTGCAGTTGAGGCAAATCGGTTTGGAACACCAACGGGCGATTCGAAAGGCTGCTTAGGACACGTTCCCAGTCTTCGCAACGGCTCCTTACGATTCCAACGACATCGAGATTCAAGACATCGAGCTGGTGGTTTGCGTCAGCTTCGGCCCGAGCCAGCACGAGCAGCTGATTGACAAGTTCATTGACGCGCTCGAGATCATCGATCGCTCGATTCAATGTCTCCTTTCCGGATGGTTGAACGTGGTGCTCTAGGTTTTCAACTCGCAGCCGCAACGCAGTTAGCGGGTTGCGGATTTGATGGCTGGCATCTGCAACAAATGCCCGTTGCCGCTCAATTCCTTCCTGAACCGAGTCAGCCATGTCGTTGAATTGACGAACAACGCTGCGCAGTTCCGGGGGACCAGCTACGGCATCGAGACGGCTAGGCAACGTTCCCTCGCCGAGACGCTTGATGGCTTGGCTTAGGCTTTCAATCGGCCGAAGAATCCACGAGGTCAACGGGGAAGCAACCGCAGCAGTGAGCCCCATTATTACCAACGCTCCAAGGGCCAAGAGTAACCATCGAGCAAGGATGCGAGCTCTCAGCCCCGCATTATCTCGGAGCACCACCACTGCGCCAACAGTCTCTTCACCAACTCGGATCGGCGCAGCAACAACTATGGGAGCGTTGGGCAACAGCGAGCCTTTTGATGTAGTACTTCGTTGACCAACCGTTACCCGACGGATGTTGTACAAAGCATCGGCACTCAGTCGAAAAACTTTTCCATTTTCAGAGCGCGCAACTTCTTTCATTTGTCGATCAAAGACGATCACGGCTTTGTCTTTGGTCGAAAACTGTTGGGCCTCTTGGCGCAGCGTCTCCATCAATTTTGCTCGAAGGGGGATCCCCAGCGTTGAGCCAATTTCTGAGGCGAACGCACGATCGATACTTGCCACCTGTGTTGATTCGTTTCTTGCCACTACTGCAGCAAAGGGAATGAGCACGATGAGCAGAAGCGTGAATACCGCAGCAAGGCCGATAGACACTAGGCGGGAGCGCATGGGCTTACACCGCTGAGTCGTTTAGCCGGTATCCGATTCCACGAACCGTTTGGATCAGATCAGGTACGCCGAGTTTTTGACGCAACGAACTCACGTGCACATCCACGGTTCTCGATGGGCCAAACCACTGATCCCCCCAAACGCTAGAGATCAATACTTCGCGACGAATGAGGATGCCGGGGTCTCTCACTAGCAACGCAAGAATGGCAAACTCTTTCCTGGCTAGCTCGACAGGTTCCCCACGAATCCACAGTCGATGGGCGCGCTCATCGAATTTGAGAGGACCCACCGTCACAGCGTCGTCCCCCGTATTTCTTGGTGTAACGGTCGATTGGCCATGGGCGCTAGATCGTTGTTCTGAAACGTCTTTCTGGCTGGAGGGATCCGAACTTTCTCCATTCGTGGCGGCCGCATTAGATCCCTGCGGAAGAGCCGAGGAATTCAATAAGTAACCTGAATTTTGTCGATTGCCTCGCTCCGAACCCACACGAGGCCCTGCCCTTCGCATTAGAGCCTCGATACGCGCCAGCAATTCACGATTGCCGTAGGGTTTCACTACATAGTCGTCGGCTCCAAGGGTGAGGCCTAAAACTCGGTCAACTTCGTCGGCACGGGCAGTGACGGCAATGATCGGTACCGTCGAAACGTGACGGATTCTGCGGCACACTTCAAGGCCATCCAAATCAGGAAGACCGAGATCGAGCAAAACGAGATCGAAACGATCGGCCAAACCAATCGCGTCTTTGCCATTGCTCACGTGCGTGGTTTCAAATCCGTTCAAGGAAAGGGACTCGCAAAGTGCACTAGCCACGGAGGGATCATCTTCTACAACGAGTATCGAAAACACGGTCTCTCCGGTTGAGCAAAAAAGCCCAATGATTCGTTGGAACTCCTTGCGGCGAATGTAAAGAAAACCTTCAGTAACCCACAAGTCCTTCGATCATCTTTGCAGATTATGCAGGAAATGATTGTGACTGAAGTCTCGGCAGTGCACTATATCGACCGCACGTTGAACAAGGTTCGCATGCGCCGACCGGACAAGCTGGATCGGGACCGTTGTTGGTAAACATCGACGGGGAACAAAGGGGAGAAACTTTCGATGACCTGTACTTCGACACATCACAACCAATCTCGGGTAAGGGGAATCCGCCTGGCAGTGGCGCTGGCGGCTTGCGGCGCACTTGGCGTAAGTTCAACGGGCCCGGTGGCAAACGCTGCGGCAAAGGCAAAGAAGAAAACGAAGGTAGCGGCGAAACCTGCCGCACCAACAACTGCCGCACCAACCGTCGCCGCACCAACATCCCCAGTCCCCGAAGCAACCGTCGCTGCCCCCGCTGCAAAGCCTGCTGCTGCACCTGCTGCCAAAGCCCTGGCCAAATACACCGGAACTTTTGACGGATCGGTCTCCTTTGGAGCAGCAGTTTCGCTCACCGGATCTACCGCCGCTGAAGGTAAGTACACAAAGGATGGCTACGAAATTGCCAAAGAATACTTAAATAACTCCGGTGGCATTGTGCTCGATGGCAAGCACCTCAAGATTGAGATCAAATATTACGACGATGCTTCAAAGCCTGATGTTGCTGGACAGCTCGTGGAGAAACTCATCACTGAAGACAAGGTGAACTTCATTCTCGGCCCCTATGGTTCCAACCCAACGGACACCGTTGCGGGCATCGTGGAAAAGTACAAAGTTCCAATGGTTGAAGCAAACGGCTCAGCAGAGTCGATTTTCAACCGTGGACTGAAATACACCTTTGCGGTGCTCTCGCCAGCCGGGAACTACCTCAAAGGTTGCCTCGATTTGGTTAAGGAAAAGGATCCAAATGCCAAGCGTGTGGCCATCGTCGCCGAGACCGATAAGTTCGCCCTAGAGGTGCAGGCTGGTGCAGCTGCGTATGCAAAGAAGCTCGGTTTTGAAGTGGTTTACAACGATAAGTACCCGGCGAAGGCCACCGATATTTCTTCAAACCTCACGGCAATCAAGGCTCTAAAGCCGGATGTGTTCCTTGGTACGGGTCATTTGCAGGATGCCATCGTCACCATCAAACAAGCCAAAGAACTCGGCCTCAACGCCAAGGCATGGTGCTTTTCGGTTGGGCCAACGGCTCCAGAGTTTCGGGCTGCTTTGCGCAAGGATGCCGATTACGTACTCGGTGGAGCCCAATGGACCAGCGACCTCAAGTTGGTAGGCGATGCGAAGGACCCATTTGGTACGCCACAAAACTTCGACGGTATCGTTTCGCGCAAGTTCAGCGGCTACGAATCCACCACTCCCTACCAAGTTGCTGAGTCCGCCGCTGCGGTAATGGTATTTCAACGGGCAATCGAAGCAGCGGGAACACTCGAACCCACAAAGGTGCGCGATGCCATTGCAAAAACCAGCTTCGACTCATTCTACGGGCGAGTGGAATTTGATGAACGTGGCATCAACACAACCAAACCAATGGCGGTGGCACAGCTC
>JAYTWN010000033.1:0-2229 GCA_043743435.1 Acidimicrobiia bacterium | reverse complement strand
CGCGTTATGAAGGACCTACAGGCATCGTCGGCGTACTGCATGATTCGTTTGCCAAAGCCGGAATCGCGTCGTGCTCACTGTGGGCTGCTGTTCCTCATTACCTTCCGGGGACGCCAAGCCCCAAAGCTGCTCTAGCCCTCATTGAGCGTGCATCGGACCTGTTGAATTTGCGTATCCCAACGTTGGCTCTGGAGATTGCCGCTGCGCAATACGAGCGCCAAGTCAACGAAGTCATCGAAGCCGACGACGACATGATCGCCTATGTACAACGTCTCGAAGAAGGCCATGACAGTGGCGATGATCTTGATGATGACGATGAAGATGACATCGACCCGATTGGTGAAGAGCCATCACTCAAAGGTGCCGATGGTCGACTTCCCTCGGGCGACGAATTAGCAGCTGAGCTTGAAGAGTTTCTTCGAGACAACGGCAACAAGTAAGGGCCCGAGTTCCCTCTCCCGCTCGCTATCGGCCCCGGGCTCGTCCAGCTAATCCAGGCTGGTGGCTAGTTGTGGGCGTTCGCGGAGGGTGCGTTTGAGTTCGGCGAGACCCTCGAAGGTGGCGAGTTCCCACATGGCGTCCCACAGGCGAAGTGCATCTGTACCCTTTGGAACCCGGCTGATGACTGGCCCGAAGAACGAATACGTTTGACCGTTACGAGTAAACGAAATAATAGGTGTGCCTACATTTTTTCCGGTACGGCTCAAAGCTTCATCGGTCTCGGCCTGCAGCACTTCGTCCCAGGCAACATCATTTGCGGCGGCAACAAATTGTTCTTCGATGCCAACGGACCGCAGATAATCGGGGAAGCCAATTTCGAAATTGTCGACCATTTCCAAGCGGCGTCCGCGGACATGAAGGTCACCACCAAACTGGGTGTAGAGCGCTGCCATTCGATCACGGTCACCACTTGCTCGGATGGCAGCGGCAACTCGCAACAGCTTTTGTCCGGAGCCATGTATCTCGGGGTATCCAGCAGGAAAATCTTTGGCGTAGTCCTTCGAAGAATTCAAGAGCCGCAACGAGATAAAACGCCAATCCACTTTGAGATCGCGCAAGCTTGCTACCTCGCAAACCCAACGCGATGTGAGCCACGCCCAAGGACAAACCGGGTCAAAGAAGAACTCAACGGCGTAGGGGGCAGCAGTAACAGCTTCAGTGGTCATGTGGAAGAGCCTACGAGGTTGGATGCTCACTGGCACAGGTCACTCGTACAGGTCGTGCGCACAGTCGCTGGGTCACGCAAACGGAGAATCGCTTAGTTTGCACGTTTAGGAATGCTGAGTGCGGCGACCCAGGACGACCACACCAGCGCGGCGCCAAGTCCACCAGCAACCAACCCACATAGGATCGTGGCGGAGTAATCACCGGTGCGGTCAACCCACACCGACCTGCTGCCTGGCTGCTGCCCCAACCACTGCCTTACTGCTGAGGCACACCCCAGGTGTAGGACTCTTTATGTAAGCGCAGATACAAAAAGGTTTCTGTTTCGCGGACGCCCGGGAAGACGCGGATCGTGCGGTTCAACACCTCAATGAGATGGTCGTCGTCTTCGCACACCACTTCGGCCAACAAGTCATACGTGCCACCGGCAAGAACTACGTATCCAACTTCTGGGACCTTGGAAAGTGCGTCGGCCACGATGGTTGCATCGCCCGAGACACGAATAGCGACCATGGCCACCCGTTTGAAGCCGAGACGTATCGGGTCGGTGACCGCAACGATCTGCATCACCCCGTCTTCGGTGAGCCGTTGAACGCGTTGACGAACTGCCGCTTCCGACAGGCCCACTTTTTCTGCGATAGCGGTGTAGCTCTTCCGTCCGTCGTGCTGGAGTTCCACGATGATGGCGCGATTGATGGCGTCGAGGGGCTCATGAGCCTGGCGTCGACGGTTTCCCGTGGGAGCACCACCAGGGTTGCCGCTGTTTGAAAGGGGCTTCACCGTAGCGATGGGCTTCGGGCGATTGGTCATCGGTGGGGTCCTTCTGGACGTGCGTTGCGTGTTGGCGGTCAGGATGGCGAGCTATAGAACAAGAAGAACCGCAATCGTGTCACGTTAAAGCCGTACACAGTTGAAAGTTCCAAAAAACGGGAGAATCGTCGCTTCAACACTTGTTGAGCAAAGCCTCAGGGTCACGATTGGCCTGGTGAACCCAGCGAGGCAATCTGGGCGAAGATGTCGGTACGAGATTCTGTCAATAGGCACATCTGGACGGTCTGAAATTTC
>JAYTWN010000032.1:0-21049 GCA_043743435.1 Acidimicrobiia bacterium | reverse complement strand
TTCGACCGACGGTTTTGAGCTGGCCGAGGTGGATCTCGAACTCCGCGGTGAAGGTTCGATCATGGGCGCTCGACAAAAGGGCCGCAGCGATCTCAAGTTGGCTTCGCTTCGCCGTGACAAAAACCTGGTTGTCGAAGCACGCCGGGTGGCCCAAGACATTGCGTCGGCCGACCCTGAGTTGGCGTTGAATACCGAATTGCGCGACGAGATCAAACTCTTCGTGGATCCCGACGAAGCTGAGTTTCTCTTTAAGTCGTAGTGGGGATGGGGAACTTTATAGACGTTGACTTGTCGACATCGACATCGGCTTCATTTGGGGCGACAGTGCGTTGGTAAACTGAGTAATCGCTTTTTTGTAAACCCCTGCAAGCTTAATAAAGTCGAAATAATTTCAGTTGATCTTTTTTTATGCTTCCTGAATACTTTGAACGTTCGCTCACTTAGGCGTGCCAGTCAAAGTCGCTAAAGGAAGTTATGACCCACGATTCATCGCAGTCCCTAGTTTTGGCCTTCGCTGCGAGCGCCCCACTTGCTCTAACCACGGATTTGTCGGGCCTTCAACCAATACCGGTGCAGTGGATATACGACTTGAAAGAAATGCTGAACGTTGCAAGTGTCGTGAATCCAGCATCGATGGTCGTGGTTGGTGATGAGGACAACATTGCCTCGTTGCGAACGTGTTACGCGCTTCGTCAGTCCTGTGTCGCCCCGTTACACCTGATCACCGCAACAATGTCGGAATCCGAAGGCAACCTGGCCCTTTCGCTGGGTGTAACTACCGTCAACACCCCTACAGCGGGGCCAACCGCAATTTCGAAGTTTGTGAAGCAAACGGTGAGAGCGTCCGTTGGTTCCGAGTCGGCCGATTTGTCAAGGATCATCGAGATCGGCGGAATGCAGCTTGATTTGGGCAGACGGCGTGTCGGCGTTGATGGACAGCTCATTTCGCTTACTAGAACGGAGTTTGACCTGTTAGCGCTGCTGGTCAGGGCTGCAGGATCGGTCGTTTCCCGAGCAGATCTAGTGGCAAAAGTGTGGGGTGCGAACTGGTTTGGTGTCGAAAATGTGCTGGATACCCACCTCGCTCACCTTCGACGAAAGCTATCCGAAATCGGATTTTATCGGTCAATTGTGAACGTTCGGGGCGTGGGCTTTTACTTTGAATCAATGACGGTTGAGAGGAACGCTGGTGCAAGAAGAGAAAGTCGCATGGAGATCTCGTAGCCGCCTTAGATCGACTTTATTTGCAAACCAGCGCAATGCGCAGAAACAAATTGCATATTATTCAGATTTGAAACAGTTCGAGGTCTAAAAGCGAAGTTCTTAGGGCTGAACGAGATTCAGTAGTTCCATTGAGCAACGTCCATGGCGGTTATATGGCCGGTTGTATCCGCAAATCAACCTTTGGTAGCAGCTACCCGCGGACGAGAAAAATCATCACGATGAGGCCCACAACTCCGGTCAAAGCGACGGTGACGGTCATCCAGCGTGGTTGCGAAGCCGGTGCACTAGGCGCCGACTCAACTGGGCTACTGCCGTGAGCTGGCGGTTTCCCGGAATCGAAAGAAGCAGGTTCGCTCACCATCCTTTTGGGTACCCATCGTTACGATCGCCATGGCGGCTGTCTTCACTGTATGCACCGGCTTCACTGTCTTCATCTTCGCCGCCCGGAACGATCAAATCCCAGCGATCTCGGCAGTCCTCGCACCGATAGGTGGCCACATCACCGGGGAGTAGCGGTTGTTCGTCGGTAATGATCGTCAATAGGTGACACCGTCCGCCGCAATCAATACAGGTAATGGTGGGTGGAACATCTGAACCGTCGGTGCCGTCGTCGGTCCAACCGGAAGAGAACCAACCGCTATCTGAACTACCTGATGTGCTCATGGCTCCCACGCCATAGTTCCGGGTGGCATCGAAATGAAAATTCCCGTCGCCTCAACGGCAATCACCCCGTCGGCCAACAACAGGCGACCATGCACGGTGTGGCGGCGGCGAGCTTTACCCGATCCACCATCGCGCCACGCTTCAATCCGCAACGCCGAACTGTTGAGGGTCACTGGTTTGCGGTACTTCAATTCCAATGTGGCAGTGACGCAATGAATGCCATCGAGCATGAACCCCAGCGACGCCATCGTTTCATCCAACACCGTTGCCGCAACACCGCCATGCAAAAAACCCGGAACACCGCGATGGTGAGCACGAGGAACAAACGTGGCCACGCACACGTCGTCGACACGGGAAAACTCCAAGCCCAAGCTGTTCGGGTTGTCGTCACCGCAGCCGTAGCAGCCACCTTCCATTGCCAAACCGTCTCTCGTTGATTGCTGGTTATTGCTTCTTCATGGCTGTCATTTCAGCATTCGGGGAGCTACCACCCAACGAATGCTGGCACGATGCTTTCACGAATCCACCTCGACTCAGCGCAACAGTACCGGTGAAACCGGCTCGCTGTCCGGCCGAATGGCAACGACCGAGTACCGTCTCTTTTCATGCGTGTAGTAGCTGGCAGCCTCCGGGGCCGTAAATTGGTCACCCCTGAGGGACTCAAAGTTCGTCCCACCGCTGAGCGAGTTCGCCAGGCCACACTCAATGCCCTAGAAGCCCGCAACGCTGTCGACGGGGCCCGGGTAGTTGATCTTTTCGCCGGATCCGGTGCTTTAGCGATCGAAGCGATAAGCCGTGGAGCCATTCACGCCACCTTTGTGGAGCAGGATCGCGATGCGTTGGTGTGTATCCGCAAGAACCTGGAACATCTTGCTCTAGGACCTTCGATCACCACGGTGACCCGCAGCGAAGTTGTCTCCTGGGCTCGCCACGGTATACCCGCATGCGATTTGGTGTTCATAGACCCGCCGTATCCATTCGACGATTGGGTGACCCTGCTTGAGCTCATTCGACCCGCACTCGTTCGTGACGACGCTGACCTTCGCGGAATTGTTGTGGCCGAAACCGCAGGCGTTCTGGATATGGGCCCAAATTGGGAAATCCTTCGCCAACAACGCTACGGCGGCACGGTGGTGACCATCGCGGTTCCAGCAGTTGGAGGTGGGGTCGGTCCTAGCGCCGAGGTCGAGGATGCCGACGGTGTTGTTGTTGAAGGTGGTTTTGTTGAAGGTGGTTTTGTTGAAGGCGGCGCAGTTGAAGGCGGCGCAGTTGAGGCCGAGGGCTGACACGAGCTGACCCGAAGCCTTTGCTCTTCGTGGCGACGTGGAATCCTGTGACGAAGCAACTGTGGCTGGAGTGGAATCCGCCAAGCGGGCACCACTACGCTGACCTGGTTCAGACGCACCGTTCGCGGTTCTGTGCTGGGCAGAATTCATTGAATTGTCCAACGGTCCCGCTCGAATCCCGGGTGCGGCCAGCGTTTCAGGAGCTACCTTGCGTAAAGCCCTCGTCCCCGGATCCTTCGACCCCGTTCACAACGGACATATTGAGGTCATCGAACGGGCATCTCGACTCTTCGACGAAGTGCTGGTGGCGTCGGTCCGCAACCCCAACAAGGCCAATGCCCTGTTCACGCTCGAAGAACGCCGCGACATGCTGGCGGAATCCACCTCGCACCTTGACAATGTCTCCATCGACTTTTTCGACGGTCTCCTCGTGACCTTTGCTGAAGAGCAGGGCTGCAACGCCATCGTCAAAGGGCTCCGGGCTGTCACCGATTTCGAGACCGAACTCCAGATGGCGCAAATGAACGAGCGTCTCACTGGAATGGCCACCCTCTTTATCCCGACGGCTTCGCGCCACTCGTTCCTGTCATCGCGATTGCTCCTCGAAGTGGCGAAATACGGTGGCGACATTTCCTCCATGGTGCCCGAGCCCGTAAATCGTCGGCTCGTGGAAAAACTCGCTGCGTTGTAAGGCTAAACAGCCCCTCGGCAACGATCACTTCATCACCAAAGAACGCCCCCTGGGCAGATCGGACGATTGCCACCAACGAGGCTTTCAGGGTCCGCTAGATCGAGGGCCTGGGCTGAAAAGCCACGATGGTCACATCCCCTTCCCGTCACTGGTTCTACAATTGAGTACGCAACACTCAATGGCGCTTCCGGTGCGGGTTGAGCGAGCACTTCCCCAGCAGTCCAGTTGTCAGTCTTTCTGCTTCGCAACCCGACACTTTGAGCCCAGTGATGGTGACACCATGTCTTTAATCGACGACGATCCCGTTTTTGAAACTGCAGGCGAGCATGAGTCGCTGCAGCTGATCCGCCAAGCCATTGAGATTGTGGCCAATGCGCGGCCGCTGCCCCTTTCTTCGTCGGTGCGTATCGAGCCCGATGAGGTTCTGTCGCTGCTCGATGAAGCCGTGGCGCAACTTCCCGAAGAGCTTCGTGCGGCCCGCTGGTTGCTCAAGGAACGTGACGAGCATTTGGCCAAGATGCGCCTTGAAGGGGAACAAATTCTGGACGAGGCCCGTTCCCGCGCTGAAAAGATGGTCGACCGTGCGGAGATTGTCCGTCAAGCCAAACGGAAGTCTCAACAACTGGTGACCGACGCTGAGGACGAAGCCCGCAAGAAAAAGCACGAGGCAGAAGACTGGTGTGATCAGCAATTGGCGAAGTTCGAAATCGTGCTCGATCGCACCACGAAAATGGTCCACGCCGGCCGAGACAAGCTGCGCTCCGTTCCCCAAGCCCCCGCTGCACCGCTCAGCGAAGAAGACCAAGCTGCCGACGATGCCGCCAACGCCTTCTTCGACCAAGACCTCACCTAAGTTTGCTCGGCGCTGACAATCCTTGCATCGAGGGGATGAAAACGAACCCTCAAGATTTGTCAAGAGTCCGGACTCAAGAGAAGACTTTTAGGTCCCCTCGATTTGGTTCTTGCGCCGGTTGCGAACCCGGCTTTGCGAGATCGAGCGTCGCAGCACCCGCGGCGTGAGACGATGGCCTGGTGGAACCCAACGACATGGCGCGAGCCCCGAGCACATCGAGCACATCAAGCGCGAGCACATCGAGCACCCCGAGCGCGGGCACGCCGATCGACCTGGCGTATGTAAAAGCCGGATTCGCCGCCATCCGTGCCGAGTTTGATGTGGCAGGCCCAATGCCCGTCGACGTTGAAGACGCCGCAAAGACAGCGGTTCCGGTGAGCGCGGGTAGACGGGACGCCACTGATCTCGAAATGGTTACCCTCGATCCCGCGAGCAGCACCGATCTCGATCAAGCATTTTCCTTCGGCCTCGAACCAGGCCCCTCTGGAAGTTTGGAGCTGAGCGAGGCCAACGTCGTCCTCCATTACGCCATTGCCGACATTGGCGCGTTTGCCCCACTTGGTGGCGTCATCGAAATGGAGGCTTGGAAGCGCGGAACCACCGTCTACGCACCAGATGGTTCGGTGCCGGTGTATCCCAGGAGCTTGTGTCAAGACCGGGCCTCGCTGCTGCCAGATGGTCCTCGTCCGTGCATCTTGTTGGAGGTCGTCGTCGCCCCAGATGGCACGCCGGTGCTACGGAATGTGGAGCGGGCCACGGTTCGCAGT
Source organism: Acidimicrobiia bacterium (assembly GCA_043743435.1). Classification (GTDB taxonomy): domain Bacteria; phylum Actinomycetota; class Acidimicrobiia; order Acidimicrobiales; family JANYDT01; genus JANMZO01. The sequence goes on along the minus strand of JAYTWN010000032.1, from coordinate 15,565 downwards.
CGAGCCAAGCTTGCCTATGAAACCACCACCAAAGCCGATTTGGCGCCCGAAGCGGTCGAGCTAGCTCGACGGGTAACCGACGCTGAAGACCAACGAGGCGCGTTCCGTGTGGAGCTTGACGAACAAGAAGTGGTGCTCGATCCGGCCTTGCCCTTGGGTGTCGCCGTTCGATTCGCGGCCCGGGCGGAAAGCGAAGACCTCAATGCATGCGTTTCCTTGGCGGCAAATATGGCGGTCGCCAATGCCATGATCGAGCGAGGGGTGGGCTTGTTTCGCGTCATGAACGACCCCGACGCCGCCGAACTGGCATCGTTGCGCCGCACCGCGCGCTCTCTCAGCGTGCCTTGGGCTCGCGGCGAATCGCTGCGCCAAGTCGTTCCTCGTCTCGACGCGCAGAACCCCAAACATGTGGCGTTTTCCATCAGCGCACGCCGTTCCGGTGGTGGGGCCTCGTACGCCGTGTTTCCAGCTCACGCGAACGGAAATGGGAATGTTGACGCTCCTTTGGCCATGGTGTTGCACGATGGAAAGCCTTGGCATTCCGCCATGGCAGCACCATATGCACACGCCACTGCCCCCATGCGTCGGTTGGCGGATCGCTACGTCCTCGAATTGCTCCTAGCCGAATTTTCCGGCGACGCCACCGGCAAAGCAGCACTGCTCCCTAAGCTTGTTGCCCTCCCAGCTGCGATGGCCGACGCTGACCACCGAGCGGCGAAGGTGGACCGGGCGTGTCTTGATTACGCCGAATGCGTGATCCTCGCCTCCCGTGTCGGCGAAACGTTTGAGGTCACGGTGCTTGAAGTGTCCCGCGATATTGCCCAGTTCACCATCGCAGACCCCTGTGTTGTCGCCCGAATTCGTGTCCCGAAACCGAAACCCGGTCAACCCGAAGTTTCGCCCGGGGATGAGCTCACCGTTCGTCTCGACGCCGTTGATCCGAAATCACGTCGGCTGACCTTCACCGTGATGAACCAATAGCGGTTTTTCATCGGCATCGGGGGTGCGTTGGCTCGTAGACTGAGTCTATGAAGCCGTTTGTGGTCAATGTGGCCAATCTGGTGCACCGTCCAGCTCGGCGTCGTTCCGAGGAATTGTCGGGGCCCACAGCAAAATTATTTGTCACCGAGACTTTTGTTCCCGACGGGGGTCAGCTCGACGTCTCTGTGCTGCTCGAAGCGGTGTCGGATGGCATTTTGGCTGTTGGTGAGGCCAAAGTGAACTGGCATGCCGAGTGTCGACGTTGCATTCGCCCCATTGTCGGGCTTTCGCACGTTGAATTTCGGGAGATGTATTCGGAGAATCCGGTCGAAGGTGAGACCTATCCGATTAAACACGAGTCAGTCGATATCGAGCTGGTCGCCAGGGAGGCTATCCTGTTAGACCTTCCGCTGGCTCCTCTCTGTAGAGAAGAGTGTGCGGGTCTGTGCCTCACCTGCGGTTCAGACCTAAACGATGGGCCGTGTTCCTGCGCCCCGGCAGCGATAGATCCTCGTTGGACCGCTCTTTCTGAGCTGTCTGTCGACGAACTCGAACTACCTGAAAGCTAGAGAATCATGGCCGTCCCAAAGAAGAAGAAGTCCAAGTCCAAGGTCCGTATGGCCCGTGCGAGCAACTGGAAGCTTGCCGCTCCTGCTCGTAGCAATTGCCCCCGTTGCGAGGCCGCCAAGGTTCCTCACACGGTTTGTGGTAGCTGCGGCTGGTACAAGGGCCGCCAGGCCATCGACGTAGCGTAAACCCATCGAGTTGCTTGCGTTGATGCTGGTTATCAACGTTAGTTGCTGTTGTGGTTTGCCTCAGTTGAAAAGTTTTCACGTTCCGACCGCCGGTTTTGCCCGGCGGTTCAACGCGTCGTAGCCCGTTTTTGTTAACCCTTTGGAGTTGCTGTGACCCTTTCTTTGCCGGTTGCCATTGATGCCATGGGCGGCGATTTCGCCCCGTTGCAAATTCTTGAAGGTGCCCGTCTGGCGGTTGCCGCTGGGATCCCGGTCGTGCTGGTGGGTCGTAGCGCCGATTTGGGTGACCTGTCCGAGCTAGCGGCTGCGGGGATTTCTGTCCTTGAGGCGTCCGAAGTCATCGAGATGGACGACGATCCAGCGAAGAGCATCCGAACCAAGAAGGATTCGTCACTGTTGCGGGCGGCCGAAGCGGTGCGCGACGGCAAGGCCAGTGCGTTCCTCTCCGCTGGAAACACCGGGGCGACGATGGCTTCCGCGTTGTTCCGTATGGGTCGGGTCAAAAGTGTGATTCGTCCGGCCATTGCGACGCCGATTCCCGTGATTGGCTCTACACCTACCGTGTTGCTCGATGCCGGGGCAAATGCCGAGTGCACCGCCGAAATGTTGGTGCAGTTCGCGCAAATGGGTTCCGCCTATGCCCGCGCTCGCTATGGCATGGCGGCGCCCCGAGTTGGTTTGCTCACCATTGGCGAAGAGGACGGTAAGGGCAACGCGCTGGCCAAAGAAGCAAACGAGTTACTGAGAGCCGGCGCTGCTGGTGCGGGCGTAAATTTCATTGGCAACGTCGAAGGCCGCGACGTTATGGGCACCGAAGTTGATGTGGTGGTGACCGACGGGTTCACCGGCAACATCGTGCTCAAAACCCTCGAAGGCGGCATGAAGTTCTTTGCCGGCAAAGTGTTCGAAGCGCTGCTCTCTACCCCCGAAGCCAAAGAAGCCGCCAAGGTTCTTATGCCCCAGTTGATGCCATTGGCGGAGGCCCTAGATCCCAATACCTACGGCGGCGCCATGCTGCTGGGCGTCGACGGTGTGTGCATCATCAGCCACGGTTCCTCCAACGCGCTAGCCATTCTCAACGCGTCCAAAGTCGCCCGCGACATGGTCGAAGTAGGCCTCGTAGCCGCCATCGCCTCGGCCGTAGCCAAGCCGTAGGCAAAAGCTAACCATCAGCAGTCTTTGGCTTCAGAAGCCAGGCGACGTCGACCAGAGCACCTGGGACAAGTTTGTCAATGACATGTCGAAAGACCCAGTTCGGACAGCCAGGAAGATCATGCAATGGGCACCACAGCTTGGCAAGAGTCAGCATCCGCTGCGATCGGGGGCAGGGAAAGGAAGTCCGAGGGGTTAGTCGAGTTCGAGTGCAAGGCGAAGCGCATCGTTGATTCCTCTGAGTTCGTCGAGGGTGACGCGGCCAACGAAGTCGCCGAGGCGTTCAGGGGCGACGGCCGAGGTTTGTTCGACAAGTACTTGTGTTTCTTCGTTGTTGATCGTGATGGTTGGACGAAACGATCGAGCCGGCGCGGATCTCGAGGTTGGGGCAACGAGCAGTGTCGACAGCATCAAATCGTCGGACTGAACGATCACCGCGAATCTTGCGCCTTGTTGTTCATGTCCCCGTGTATGTCGTGGCGCACGAAGGCGATGAATGTCACCACGCACGGATTTCATCCATGTCCGCCAAAACACGTCGGCTTTCGGCGAGGTCTTCTTCATCGTTCATGAGTTCGTAGGACTCGGTACGCATTTGTTCTCGTCGCCGGAGGCGCACAGCATCCACGAGGGCTTGACGAATCGCTTCTGAAGCTGTGGAGCCGTCCGACATCAATTCGGTAAGCGCCCGTTCGGAGCGTTCATCTGTTCGAAAGTTGAGAACTGTCATGTCGGAAGTATACGACAAAACGTAAGACAAAACCGCTACGACGCGGACCGTAGCTAGGAGTCGGTGGTTCGGGGCACTCCGGCGGTGCGACCTGTTCGCTCTGCACAGTGGCTGTTACGTCGCCTTAGGGAAACGGGTTGGCGGCCGGGATAGTTCCCATCGTAATTCCATGGGTTCTAACCCTTCATGGCTCTAACTCTTCATGGCTCTAACTCTTCATGGCTCTAACCTGGACGGTGATGCTAACTGCGACGTTGCTGGCCTTGGCGGCTGCGGTGATGCATGCCGGGTGGAATCTGTTGGTGAAGCAGGGCGGTGACGATCGGTTTTTGTTGTTGTGGGGTCAGTTCGCCATTGCCGCAGTGCTGTGTATTCCGATCGTTGTGGGTTTTGGTGGGGTGCCCAGGATTGCTTGGACGTGGGTTTGTGTTTCGGGGTTGGCACACCTTCCGTATTGCTTGCTGCTCGCCAAGGCCTACAACCACGGCGACTTTTCGGTGGTGTATCCGATTGCTCGCGGTGGTGGGGCCATGTTGGCGGCCATTGGCGGCGTGTTGTTTCTTGCCGACAAAATCAGTATCCAAAGCGCGCTTGGTATCGGCGTTGTGGTGCTCGGGTTAGCGTTTTTGGCCGGTCCGTTCAACGCTGCCAACAAAGTAAGTGTGCTTGCTGCTCTTGGGGTGGCATGTACCATTGGGGTGTACAGCGTTTCTGATGCTAAAGGAATCCGAGCCAGCACCACGGTGCTTTATGCCCTAGCCACGCACATTGGTACCGCAGCAACTACAACTGCCTACGGTTTGGCCACGGGTCGTCGAAGCGATATGCGACGAGTGATTGAAACCCATTGGCGCAGATTGACGCTGGCGGCCATCGCGTCAACGGTGACCTACACGCTCGTGCAGCTGGCGTTCAAACGTGCCCCAGTCGGCTACGTAACCGCCCTGCGGGAATCCTCGGTGGTGCTGGCCTCTTTTCTTGGCTGGCGGCGGCTCAAGGAACCCGTCGGCCCTCGGCGCATCGGCGCAACGGTGCTCGTGGTGGCCGGCATGGTCATGGTGGTCCTCTTTCGCCCAGCCTGAGGACGGTCAATTATCGTTTGCGTTCACAAACCAATGGCGGATTCTCTGAGCAGGATGCTGGTGTGGGTGCGGTCGGTGTGCGTGGATCGCCATACCAGCATGGCTTGTGCCTGGGCGAGAATCACTAGCGGATCGGTTTCTTCGGTTTGCCAGGTGGGATCGAGGGCAAGGTTGAAACACCGCCACGTTCCGTCGCCAAACTGAACATAAGCGTGCGTAGTTGTTCGGCGAACGCAGAGGTGTTGCTGTTCGAGGGGTGTCTCGCCAACGGACTTGAGCGTCGCGGACGGGTCCATAGGCTCTTTTGCCGAGGAGATTTCGGACTGGGCGATCAGGGTATCTTCGCGCCAGTCCCATTCATAGGTTGCGGCTTCTCGCCAGGTCGCCGGAGTGCCGCCGCGGAGAAAGGGTGCTAATGAAATGCCGTCGCACTGAATCGGGGTTGGAGCATTGATACGTTCACAGATGGTTGGCAGGATGTCAACGTTTTCGGTAAAAGCATCAACTACACGTCCGTGCCCATCAGGCAGTGCGGGATCGCGAATTAGCGACAACACGCTGTAGCTCGATTCGTAGAATCCGGCCTTGCCCAACAAACCCTGATCACCCAATTGCTCGCCGTGATCGGCGGTGACCACGATCAGTGTGTTGTCCCAGGCGCCGAGTTCCTTCAACGTCGCCCACAATCGGCCCAGAGAAACGTCGACCTCGGAAACCATGCCGTAATACTGTGCCCGGTTTTGAGCGATGGAGGTTTTGCGGGCCGAAGCGGCGTATGAACGATTGCCAAGAAGCGAAGCAAATACGGGGTGCTGATCCGCGGGAATGGGCTGGGGGAGTGGGCAGTTAGCCGGGTCATACATGGTTGCGTAGAGACCGGCAGCGCGATAGGGAGGATGGGGCCGCAAGTACGAAGCGTGGGCGAACCACGGGCCCTCAGCACCGCAAGTTTGTGCCGAGCACCGCTCCCGGATCCATGAGTCGACGTGATTGGTGAGAAACGTGGTGGTGGAATGCTCAGCCGGGCGGTCGCCTTCGCTGAGCCACGCTTGTACGGCGTTGTCAACGGAGTAGCCCAGCCCTCGAAGCCAATCGAGCCAAGGGTCCTGATTTTCGACCAGGAGTAGACCCTCTTCGAAACCAGGAAGCACTCCCTCATACGTCGACAGGCGAGGATCGGATCGAGGCACCGAACGAGGATCAACACTTTGATCGGTGTAACCAAACAGGGTTGGCCGATAGTCCGCGCGCTTAGCAACCAGGGCAACGTTGTCAAAGCGCGTATCGAGTGGTGTTCCATTGGCTACCACCCGGTTGTTCATTTGGTATGTGCCCGTATAAAGTGCTGCGCGGCCTGGTCCGCAGGGTGCCGCTTGGGAATAGTGGCGGGCGAAGCGAACTCCTTGTGCTGCGAGGGCGTCAAGGTTGGGGGTTTGCACGATTGGGTGGCCGGCACAACCGAGGGTGTCGGCTCGAAACTGGTCGAGGGTGATGAACAACACATTGGGGCGAGCCAGGCTTGGTGAGGTCGGTGAACCTTGCCTGGTCGACGAGGCTGGCGGATTTGTTGGAACGCCTGCTGCAGTCACGTTTCCATCATCGCTCAACCACAACAACGGACCAGCACAATGGACCAGCACAATGGAGCAATGCAGGTGGCCACCGTCGAAGAGGGCGCGGCGTCTATCGTGGTCGCATGGTCGGTATTGGACGGTTGGGCGAGATTGTCATCGATTGTCCGGACCCGATGGAATCGGCAGAGTTCTATTCGGCGCTCACCGGTCTGCCCATTTCTGAGGATGCCGAGGATGATTGGGTGGCGTTAGTCAATGACAACGGCCCCGATATCGCCTTTCAGCTTGTTGAGTATTACGAGCCACCGCTTTGGCCGAGTCACACCAGCCCTCAGCGTGCCCATCTCGACATCTATGTCGACGATTTGCGCCGCGCGGAGCGTGAAGTGTTGCGGCTTGGTGCCGTGAAATGTGAAGAGCAACCCGGACGAAGTTTCACCGTGTTTCTTGACCCGGCCGGCCACCCGTTCTGCCTCGTACTGGAAAACTAAGCGATGGCTATGTTGGCGTATTTGCGCGAGCTCGGGTGCTTTGCTCTGATTTCGGCGCGTGATATGGCATGAACTCGCGGTGATTTGGCCTGAACTTTCGTAACCGAACTGGTCGTTCAGAAGTCTGTAGAGGTTGCCTGGTGTACTTCGCCCAACGAGTTGTGCGAGCCATTCCTACAAGAGGGGCCCGCACAACTTGAGCAAAGAACTAGGCTTCGGCTTGCCGTAACTACTTAGGAGAACACCTGTGTCAACGCTCGATCGCCCAGCTGTAGTCAATATCGTTCGTGATCGTCTCGCCGACATTTTGGAGATTGAGACCACCAAGATTGCGGAAGGTTCGTCCTTTGTTGATGACCTTGATGCTGACTCGTTGGCCTTGATCGAGCTTGTCGAGGCGCTTGAAGAGGAAATTGGCCGCCACGCTCCGGGTTTCCATATCGACGACGAGGATCTTGAAGACCTCAAAACGGTTCGTGATGCCGTTGATTACGTGATGGCCAAACTGTAAGAAGTTCGGCTTCGAGTAGGCGTCGAAATGTTGGCGTCAGCCCGGCTTTCGGTTGCTGGCTAGACCTGTTCGCTTCTCGGTTCATCGAAGATTTTCCATGGCTACGCTCCCGGTTCCTGATTTTGATGCGCTCTCATCCCTGGTGGGGTGGACGTTTCGCGACCCTGAACTCTTAGCGTTGTCGATGGCGCACCGTTCATGGAGTGCGGAGCGTGAAACGCAATCCAATGAGCGGCTGGAGTTTCTCGGCGACGCTGTTCTGGGGTTGATTGTCACCAATTTCATTTACAACACCTACCCCGGGCTCCCCGAAGGTCACCTGGCGAAGTTGCGGGCGTCGGTGGTGAATTCCATTGTCCTGGCAGACGTGGCCCGTGAGCTACAACTCGGTGCCAGTTTGTTGCTGGGGAAGGGGGAAAACTCTACCGGTGGGCGGGAGAAGTCGTCGATTTTGGCCGACGCAGTTGAAGCGGTCATTGGGGCGATTTATCTCGATGGTGGCTGGGAACCGGCTGAGGGTTTTGTTATGCGTACATTGGGTGAACGAATCACTGCGTATTCGATTGGCCCGGGTGGCGACGATTACAAGACGCGGCTACAGGAACTTGTGGCCAGTCGCTTTAGTCAAATGCCGGTCTATCGCGTTTCAGGTACCGGCCCGGATCACGAAAAAGAATTCGAAGCTGCCGTGTTTATCGCTGGGGTTGAACATGGTGCTGGTGTTGGCCGTTCAAAGAAGTTGGCTGAACAACGAGCTGCACAAATGGCCTGGGATTCGCTCAACAACGAGCTGTAACGAGCAGCGGTAAAAAACCAGAACCAGCAGTAGCCAGCAATAACGAGGAGTAACCAGCAGCAACCAGTTGCTTTGGCTTAGAGCGCGAGCCGATAGGCGAGCGCTCAATCAAGCACAGCACAATGCTTTTCGGACGGCGATAGCCGGACGGCAAAACCCGGCACCAACAAACCTGCCTATTGGCGCGGCCTCTTAGGAGCTGTGCTGGTCCCCGGCTGCGGCGTAGGGTGGCGTGATGCCTGAGCTTCCTGAAGTTGAAACGGTTCGCTTGGATCTTGATGGGTCCATTGTTGGTCGAACCATTACCTCAGTCGTGCTTGGTCGGCTCCGATCGGTGCGCCGTTACGCCGATCCAACTACCTTTATCGACGAAGTACTTGGCGCCCGAATTTCTTCAACAGGTCGGTTGGGAAAGTATCTGTTTCTCAATCTCTCGGGAGCTGCGGTTGATGATTCGGTGTTGGTGGTGCATTTGCGTATGAGTGGTCAACTGTTGCTTCCTCTCGGCGGTTCCCGAGCGGAAATTGCTAAGCACACTCATGTTCGTATTGGTTTTGATGATGGCAACGAATTGCGATTTGTTGATCCAAGGACCTTTGGGGAGATGTACGTCACCACGGTTGGCATCCCAGAACTCAGTCACCTAGGGCCAGATGCATGGACGCAGTTATCATCGGGCAAAGAGCTTCGTGCACGTATGAAAGGTCGATCAATCGCGTTGAAAGCGGCACTGCTTGATCAAACGGTAACGGCTGGTGTCGGTTCAATCTACGCCGACGAGATTGCCCATCGGGCAGGGGTTCGTCCGACACGAAGTGTGGCAAAGCTGAAAGGTAAGGAGTTTGATCGGTTGTACGAGTGCATCAAAGAAGTGCTCGGTGAGGCCATCGAGGCGCGAGGGTCAACGCTGGGTGATGGTCAGTATGTCGGGCTCGACGGAACCGCGGGCACGTACGCCAACGCTCATCGGGTGCACGCCCGGGTGAAGCTTGGTTGTGCAACCTGCGGGGGCGAAGTTTCCACGGGAATCGTGGCACAGCGCAGCGCCTACTGGTGTCGCCATTGTCAAAAGTAAGCGTACGTAGTATATGACTGAGGGCTATAGGCCGTTGATAAACGAACGGAGATCTGTGAACACGTCGGCTCGGGCCGGTGCCTCGTGGAGCGCATGGTCGAGGTTGGGATAAACCTGTAGGGCGAACGTAGGTGTTTTTGCCAGTCGCTTGAGCGAGCGAGGCGTTCGCCATTGGAGAAATCGCAGCCCTCGGTCATCAGGCCCGAATGCCAAACGCACGTGCGTGCCCTGGGCCAGCCAGGCATCGATCCAGGTAATGCATTGGTGACGTTTCCCGACGAGTTCTTCAATGGCTGCGCCTTTGCGGCGGAGGTTGAGTTTCTGGTCGAGCTGCGAGATGCGATGGCGGTTGAAATTGGTGCCCTCAATTTCGGCCATCGATCCTGGGGTTCCACAACGATAAAACTGGGGACTGAGCGAAACGATTCCGACGACGCCCGGTTGTACCGCGGTACCCAGAGCCGAGTACGCGCTGGCGCACAGTCCAACGATCACGATCTTTTGGTGACCCATGGATCGAAGCGAGGCGATGCCCAACGCCACATCATCAAAGGTTTCGGGTCCGTAGTTATGGAATGCCGGTTTGCCCGGCCACGTGCCACTGTTGCCTACTCCAGAGAGATCGAGACGTAGCACCGTGGACCCTGCGGCGGCAAGCGTGCGTGACCACGACACCCAAGCCCGTCCGGGCCCAATATTTCGTTCGACCCCTGAGTTCAGAAGGAGGACGGCAACTGCTTCCATCCCTGGCTTTTCTGCCGGTTCTGTAAGCACGCCAGACAGGGAAGGTTCGCCCAAAACAAAACAACGTTCGCGTACGAGTGTTTCCTCGACAGACATGGTGGTCGTACTGGTGAATCTGTGTTTGCCCTGTTCGGAGAACTCGGTGGCATCAACCATGGAATCACCATAAAGCTGGCCTCGAAGGAGTGAGATGAGCGGTTGGGGTGCAGCGGCGAGTTCCGACGAAGTATCGAGCCATGTTGCGATGCCCTCGACGTGTGATTCGTAGACCGCGGTTCCGAGCCCGCGAAGATGCTCGATGAAGTTTTTGTCGGTAGAGCGTTCGCTGGCATGCACGATTTCGACGCGAGGAGCCGGTGACGCCGGAAGGCCAAGGAGATCCAACGTGGCGAGACCTGTTCGCACTTCGCTTGAGTAGGTAAAGCCACCCACAACCAACGGGGAGCTCTCTGGGCCAGCAGTCGGCGAGGCTGATCGCGACGTGGCCGTTGGGGTGGCCCAGGACAATTGCAGCGGCCCGGCCTCGAATTCGCCTATCGGCTCAGCGGCCACTGCCTTTTTGGTTGCGGCGAGCATGGTGAGTTCTCGCATCATTCGACGGCCGCTCACAATCGGAGACACCGCAATGATCTGAGTGATCGCGCCATTGGCAAACGCTTTGCCGGCGAGAACCTCACCTGGCATGACGCTTTGCTGCTCCGTGCTTTGTTGCTCCGTGCTTTGTTGCTCCGTGCTTTGTAGTTTCGTGCTTTGTAGTTTCGTGCTGGTGTGCAGGTTTGTTTGGTTTGTTTGGTTTGTTTGGTGGGACTCTCGACTGGAGAATTCCGCGGCGGCAGCTAGGGCAAGGGTGGCGCCAAGGCGAACGCCGATCAGCGTCACGTCAGGAAAGTCCAGAGCGCTCACGGCATGGTGAATGCCATCAAACCAACCAGACACCGACGCGTCGTCGCCACTGGAATCCCCGGTGCCTGGATGGTCGTAGCGAAGCACGGTGTGTCCGTTGCCGGCGAGTTCTTCGGCCAGGGCCCGCAAACCCCAACCGGCTGTGAGTTCCTCGTATCCAAAACCCGGCACGATGACAATGCGTCGGGAGTTCGACGGCGAGCCACCCAAGGGTCGATGAATCCATCCCCGTAGAGGCGTATCGGCTGGACCGAACCAAACTGGTGAGCCACACTCGTTGCTGAGGTCGTGTGCGCTGCGCTCTTGACCCTCGGCGATTGCCTGGAGATCGCTTTGTGTTTCGGCGCTCCTCGGTTGCGCGTCTTCGTTCTCTACTTCCGCTCCCATAGTGTCTGTCATCATTACCATGTCACCCGAGTGCTTGACCTGCTGTTGAGGGCTCGAACCACGATTTGTGGGAAGTTTTCCCCAATCGCTGTTTCGAGGGAATTGGAAACCCGCGGCCGACAAACGGTAAGTACGCGTTGATCGCCTGGGGCGAGGTGGAACCAGTTGTCTGAACTTCTGAGCTCGTCGCCATCGAGATGAATTCCAAACGCCGTTCGTTCGGTTCCGATGGTGATCCGAAAACGGTCGGATCCTGGAATGGGTTCACCGCTTACCGTCAACCCGATCGAGGCATCCATGGCCGTTGGGCGACCCGCCACCCAGTGGTGCGCATCGCGAACAATCGAAACGGAACCAGGCTGAGCTTCGCTGCGAAACCGTACCCGCACGAGTTCTCCCACAGGCGGTCCAAATTGGTAAGCCCACGTAAGATCGCGAAATCCGCCAAATAGTTCATCGACACGGATGCGCTGGGTGGACCTGGGAGCCAACGTGACAGTTCGTTCCGCTCGCTCGACAATCGTCACCCCGTCGCGCACGATTACTGCTTCAAGATTTCCGGTAACCAACGTTGTGGTTTCGTTTACCAGATGCGCATCCAATCCGTTCACGCCTTCATCCGTAACAGCCAGTGCCACGCGTTGCCATCGTCGAGCTAATCCTGCCAACGCCGGTTTCGGTCGGCCGAGTGCATCGATGAGACCCCAGCCTGCGCCGGTCCAAAGATCTCGAAGGAACCACACCAACGAGCCGTTGCAGGTTGTGTCGTTGCGTCGCCATTCGCTTGCCACGACATCCAGAACTTCGCTGCTCGTTACCCGGGACAGATCAAGCCAACGCTCGAGATCGCCGTAGCGCAATCGCATCGGGTCGAGGTTGAACAGTTCCGCGAAATAGTGATCGCGGACATCATCAAAATCCCACCCGGCGCCGTTGTCGCGAGGCACCCGTTGTTTCCACAACGGTTGGTGGGGTGCCCGTCCCCCGTCGCCAAACAGGGCATCAAGTGTGCTGTTCTCCGGCACGTTGGCGAACGCCAGGCATTCCACGGCGAAGCGAACGCGGCTCCGTCGAACGTCATCGAAGCCACGAAGGTAGGCACCCACGCCGTAGTAGTGGCCAATACCCGAATCGACCTGGAAGGGGAGGGCATTGTTGTTCGAGGAACTGCTAGGGGGCGGAGCGCTTGGAGAGGAGATAACAAAGGGAACCTGTGGAATAATCTGCGCGCAGAGGGGTTCGATCACGGATCGTGCCAGGCCAGAACTCCACTGCTCAGCGGGCACGCCCATCATGGCTGCCTGTTGATCAACTTCACTTCCACCGCACACCACAACCGTTGATGCGTGTCGACCCACCCGTTGTGCGTGATGGGAAACCTCGGCTCGAATGTCGTTGAGAAGAGCGTCGCTATCGAGGGGGATATCGAGGTTGGCGAACATGAAGTCTTGCCACACCATGATCCCGAGGGAATCGCACCGTTGATGGAAGCGGTCGGTCTCATACGTCATGGTTCCGCCCACGCGGATCATGTTCATGCCTGCAGCAACCACCGTATCGAGCGTGTCATCGAGCAGATCGTGGGACGGGTTTAACGAAATCAGGTCAACCGGTGTCCAACAGGCACCTCGGGCGTAGACCGGCTCGCCGTTGATGACGATCCCAAAACCGTCCAGGGCCCTGTCGACGGTGACCGAGCGAAATCCAACAAATGCAACTTGGTGTGCTGCCTGGTCGCCAGTTGAATCCTTCAACACGATCGAGACCGGGTACAGCCAAGGATCACCGTGGGTGTGCGGCCACCAAAGGGCGACGTCGTTGACCGTACCGGAAGCCGAAATCGTTACGGATGCGCCATCAGTTGAAGGCTCGCAAACACCATCAAACTCTGCGAGCACTTCTGTTTGGATGGCGACAGTAACGGCCGGTTCCGAAGGCGAGCACGACGGATGATGGATTCGCAGAACAGCGGATAGAACTCCAGCTGGCACCTGCACGGAAAAGGCAACGCTTCCCGAAGGTAGGGATCCGCCAGTAGTAACCGTACTTGCCATCGTTACGTCAACCAGATTGGCCGGGTCGTGGAGATCGGAGCGATTGGAGAGATGGAGCGGCCGATAGGGTCCAACGGCGGGGACTGGTGGGGACCATCCCGGCATACGACCCAACAGTGAGGTGCGCACGCGGCGAAGCCCTTGGTGATCCACCAATCGCGATTTCCAAGCCGCACGATCACGACGGTTCGCAGTCACTCGCAAATGGTTGCTCACTGAACGAAAGCACAGCCACATCGACGCTTCGTCACCGCGCTCACTCACATGGCCGTGGATCTCAGGGAGAACAACGGAAAACGGTGCAAACATAGACGTCGACGCGGCGATACGTTCGTTGTTCCACCACAGTTCGCTAAGGGTGGCCAAACCCTCAGCGCGCAGAATACTTTCCGTTCCGTCTGTCGGTGAGATCTGCATCCACCAATCGAACTCGTCGAGCGCAAACGTTGGTTGCTCCATGGACCACACACCAGCGTTGGTACAGGCAGCGGCAATGGTGGAAGGAAGCGCTATCGGAAGCGGGCCGAGGGTGGATACAGCCAAGACTTCGCTCGGCGTGAGCGCTCCATCGGGGGCGCAGCGATAGACATCCCCACTCAGGAGCCTCATGGTCTAGACCCCGTGTTCGAGCAGCCAGGAAATCGAGGCGTCCCAACCGTTGACTAAATCGTTCTTGGTGGCGGAAAGATCAGTGGTGCGTCCTGCGGCTAGGCGAGCCAATTTGAACTGCATGGCCTTAGCGGCGGAAGCGACGGTAGCAAACCCGTCGGCGGCGTGATCAAGGCCACCGAGCCAACGGAGGTGATCGGAGCCAAGTTCTGCGGCAGCGCCAAGTTGGCGGAGTGTGGCAAAGGCGTAGGCGTGAAAGTGGCCGAGATCGCCGGAAACCATGTGGGAAATGTCTGCATCGAATCGGGAAAGAAATGCGTGCATAGCATGGTGTTCGTGGCCCGAGCGGCTTCGTCTACCTAGTTGCTCAGCAAGGATCGGTCGGGCAATGGCACGGAGTTCGTCATTGCTTCGTTGAGCGCAACGATCTACGCGAATCGCTTCAACGTAGGGCGGCAACACGTCGCCACTCCATCGCTCGGGATTGCCCACGCGGAGAAGCCCGTCGTAATCATCTCCCGAGGCTTCAAAGTAGCCGGGGCCGTGAAAGTACCGGAGGACCTTGTTGGTGGGATCGAGCTTGTTGATCACGATGGAAGTTTTGGCGTGAGCCTTCTGGTAAGAAACGCCAGCGGTATCGGGAAGGAACCATGAATCGATTTCGACGATCAGAAACCGACCGAGGCGAGCCTGTTCGGCCAAATGCTCTTCCATGTCACGCCAAATCATGTACTCCGCAACATCTATTCCGTACAATGATCGAAGATCTTCAAGAGGGTATTTGAAGAAGGTCCATTGGTCTCCTTCAAAATCGATTCCCGCGGCAAACCCCAAACCGGCAACGGGGTTGCAGCCCAAGCTGTGCAGTACTTCAATCCATAAGTCTACGTAGCAATTGGTTTCAGGCCAAATGCGGTCGCTGCCGTGAAACCCATGTCGCTCGTAGCTTTTCAGAGAAAGCGGGAGCAACGAATAGCTTGACGGAGCGCCGAGTTCGCCAGATGGCGCGATTACTGCAGAGGCAAGGTCGGTCATGGTGGCCTAGGAAAACTAGAGAAGGAGTTACAGCAAGCCAAGTACAGCGCGCGTTACTGCTGGCCAAGCGCTCACACTGAAACCGTGATGCTTGAATAGCGCCAGGGTAATGCGCTCCAAACCAAAACCAACACATGCAGTGTGGGCCGTACCACCACCGGTGAGGGTGATGTCGAAGGGTTCGGTGAAGTGATCGTGATGTTGGTTCACCGAGGCACATGCGGTGGGGAACTCATCGGAATTGATCGGAATGACCACCTCGTGCTTCAACGCTTGTTCCATTTGCGAGGCGGCGAGGAGCTTGCCCATGCGTCCAAAGAATGGATCATTTGCTACGACACGCTCTGCGGGAAGATGCATGCTGCGCAGGACGGAAACGGTGAGGTCGCCCCATTGCGCAGCGAACGATGCAGCGGCTTCGGGGGAACCGATGATGACGTGTTCATGCTGGCGGAAACAGCGCAGACGGGCCGGGTCCGGCGATGGTTCATGGCGGTAGCACTGACCGGTAACGGTGAATACTTCGCCCGAAGCCGTAACCTGCGTACCCTCGCGCCACAAATAAATCGGGTAGCACGAGGCCGGAAGCAACACGGCATCGCTGGAGGAAAAGCCAACGGCCCAATCCTCAGCGTTTTCTACCGCGTTGAGAATGCTCATGTGATCTCGTTCGTTACCGGTTAAGT
>JAYTWN010000031.1:0-3833 GCA_043743435.1 Acidimicrobiia bacterium | reverse complement strand
CGAACCCCACCGTGGTGCAACCTCCGCTTGGTTCAGGCACCGTCGACACGATCGCCGTTGCTCCGATCGCAGACCCTTCAATACCTGTCCCGAGTGCGGGCTCAACACCGTTGGACCCCATCGAAGCAACGCCTGTTCCGTCCGACACGACGCCAATTCAAGACGGCCAGGTCCCGGCAACCACCATCGCCCCCGGGCCAGACGATCTTGAGTTCAGCACCGGTGGAACCTTCTCTGAGTAGTCCTCAGCTTCCCCCACGGACAAGTAGTTCTCAAAGGAGATTTCTACCGAAGTTCATACGAATACTGCTTCATGGGTGATTTCTTCTTCAGGTCATAACCGTATGTGCCGATACCAATGGTATGACGTTTCGTACGAGCGCAAAACGCTCCCACGCCATTGGCACTGAGCACATATCGGAAAACCAGAGAAAAAATCTGAGACCGATATATCGCGGTCCTTACGGGCCGCACCCGCTTCGCACCGTCGTAGCCGTCGTCACTGGCTCGGCGATTGCTCTCTGCGCAACCCTGGTGCTGCAGTCCGGCGCAGTGGCGCAGCTTGCACCATCTTCGATTCGTGCGGCAGGCAGCTTTGGCACTGCGGGAGCGGCCAAACCAGCACTTCGCGTTGAGGCAAACAAGCTCACGGCCACACCCATTTCTTTAGTGTCCGCCGCCATTGCCCAAGTTTCCAACCTGGCCGCGGGACCGGTTCGAGCCAATGCCGCCCTTCCTTCCGTTTCTGTCTCCAAACCGAATGGTGCAGTACTAGCTACGGGAGTCGGACCGCTCGACCCCAATGGCGATGTCGCCTCCGTACAACTTGCCTCGATCATCCAAGGAATGCCCGACGGCGACCTTGGACCGTTGGTATTGGCCTCAGGCGCCATCACCCTCAACGCCAGAGCACGAGACGATATTGCCAACGGCCAAGTAGATCAACGAATCTTGGCCATGCTCCTGGCCGTGTCGTTCGAGCACCAAATCGAAGTTACCGTGTTACGAAGTGGACATAGCAAATACGTCAAGGGCACCAAACGCCTTTCCAATCACGTATCTGGTCGAGCCGCAGACATCGGCATGGTTGATGGACGATTGGTTCGACAATCCAACAAGGCCGCACGTGCGATCGTGGACCAACTCCTTGCCCTACCGGCACAAATTCGACCAACAGAAATCGGATCCCCCTGGAACACCGACGACCCGGAAACCTTCACCGATTCCGGCCACGACGATCACCTCCACATCGGCTTCGACTCCTAAACCGCAACGTCAGCAAAGACTTTAGCAAAGAAGTCCGCGACTAAATCCGAGAGCACTGTCTACACATGAAACGGCCCCCGTCACCGAGGGCCGTTTTCGCATTTCATTCTCGCCGTCCACGTGACCATCGGCCCGCTGCCCCGCCTCGCTGCCGCACCTTGCGGGCTTAGCCGATTGAGCCTTCCATCTGCAGCTCAACCAGACGGCTCCACTCCACCGCAAACTCCATCGGCAACGTGCGGGTTACCGGTTCCATGAATCCGTTGACGACCATGGCCATTGCTTGCTCTTTGGACAAACCCCGCGACTGCAGATAGAAAATTTGATCGTCACCCACCTTGGAAACCGTGGCCTCATGCCCGATGTGAGCAACCGCAACACCAGGGTTACGTTCAATGTAAGGGTACGTATCAGAACGTGATTCCTCATCGAGGATCAACGCATCACATTGCACGTGGGAACGGCAATTCTCGGCGCCTTCTTCAACGCGAACCAGACCTCGGTAACTGGTGCGACCGCCGTCTTTGGAGATCGACTTTGAGACCACCGTTGACGTTGTTTCTGGTGCGGCGTGGACCATCTTGGCGCCGGTATCTTGATGCTGCCCTTCGCCTGCGTACGCCACCGAAAGCACCTCACCGGTAGCTTTTGGACCCATGAGGTAGATAGCTGGGTATTTCATGGTCAAGCGGGATCCAATATTGCCGTCGATCCACGAAACTCGGGACTCAGTGTCGGCACGAGCTCGTTTGGTGACGAGGTTGAACACGTTGTTTGACCAATTTTGAATTGTCGAATACGTGATATGCGCGCTTTCATGTGCCACCAACTCAACAACGGCCGAGTGTAGCGAGTCAGAGGTGTAAACCGGGGCAGAACATCCTTCGATGTAGTGCACTTTCGAGCCCTTATCAGCGATGATAAGCGTACGTTCGAACTGACCCATATTCTCTTTGTTGATCCGGAAGTAGGCCTGCAACGGCATATCCACGGTTACACCTTCAGGAACGTAAATGAACGATCCACCAGACCACACGGCGCTGTTGAGCGCACTGAATTTGTTGTCTGCCACGGGGATAACCGTCGCAAAGTACTTCTGCACGATTTCCGGGTACTCACGCACGGCCGTGTCCATGTCGCAAAAAATGACGCCTTGAGCGGCAAGATCATCACGGTTGCGGTGGAACACGACTTCTGATTCGTACTGTGCAGTTACGCCCGCCAGATACTTCTGCTCGGCCTCAGGGATGCCGAGCTTTTCGTAGGTCTTGCGGACCGCTTCTGGCAGGGCGTCCCACGAGTCAACCTGACCGCCGGTTGGCTTTACGTAGTAGTAAATTTGGTCGAAGAAGATTTGACTCATGTCGCCACCCCAATTGGGCATGGGCTTGCGGTTGAACACTTCGAGTGCGCGAAGACGGAACTTGCGCATCCAATCGGGTTCGCCCTTCATGGACGACATCTCTTCAACGATTTCTTTACTCAAGCCGCGCTTTGGGGTGAAAACGTAATCGTCGACGTCATCGGCCCAACCCAGCTTGTATTTTCCAAGATCAAGATCAGCAATGTCGGTCATGTGAGACTCCTTCGGGTGAAGCGAGGACCCACTGGAGAACCACGACGGATTCTTTCCTGGGTTGCTCAACTGCCCGAGTTCGCGATCCAAACCTTGGAAGTTAAGCGGGAAAATTAGGTTTCTCCTACGTCGATAGTAACAACCCCCTCCGCCTATGCGGTTCTTCAGCTGTCCACATTCCCAAGAAACCTCGTGACAACCACTTAAAGTGGTCATACACTCATGGTTGAACTCGTGTTCGGCATGCAGATACACGACCATTTCGCCTACCCTTCCGGGCGAGCAGCCCTCAACTGCGGCACACACCAACGAACGTCATTCCCGGAGATCCCACGTGAGCGAGGCGAACCCAAGAGCAACCGAAGATTCGTCTCCCACTCTTCGTGGTCAAAGTGAGTGGCCAACAGCACCCGTCGCGGTTACGCATCCACTCCGCAGACCTCGCAACGTTGCCCCAGACCCCACAGTTGGAGCCCTTCGCAGAGCCGCTTGGGTTGGATCAAACCCTTCCAGCCGCACCACCGCCGACCTTTCCACCCGGCTCATCGACCCGCACCCTCCCCGTTTTGCCCTCTACACCGGCCCAGATCGCCGACGCCATCGTGCCACCACATCAACAACCCCGGCGCGCCGGCGTACCGACAGTCTCTACTCCGTCTCGGGCTCTACCGCTTCGCAACATCGCCCGTCGACCGCCGGCTCACCGCTCGTTGGTTCGGTTGCCCCAGCTTCGACTGAACTTGCCTCAGCGGTCGCTCGACCTACCTCTCCTCACTATTTGTCCCGAGTCGGGACTTCGGCAGTCTCCAGCGTTGCCACTCCGATCCCCAAACCCGGCGAAACCCGAAACTCTTCAACATTTGTCCCGAGTCCCCAATCCGGCTTGCCGGTTGGAAAGGACGTTCTGCTGGGACTCGAAGCGGAGCGGAGATGGGGTCCGCCAGCAGGAAAGAGTCCGGACTCGATCCCAGCAGACGTCAGCCTGCCCAAG
>JAYTWN010000030.1:0-19023 GCA_043743435.1 Acidimicrobiia bacterium | reverse complement strand
CGCCTCACCACCACAACAACCCGCTAACCTCCAAACGTCCAACAATTTGGTACCAAATCTGATCGGCACCATGGTCCCAAATCAGAGTGGCATTCTCACACCGAATCATCCCTTCATTGTTGACACAGACTTGTGGCGGCGCTACTTGAAGGATCGACCAACGAACGTAGCTCCATTGTCTGCACTTTGGCGCTCCCGAACTGAGAATTCTGAGGTTAACGGCCGCCGCAACCGAGCGCGTCGGTTAGTCGGTCGCAGGCTTCGTCGAGTTTTGATGGTCGAAGGGTGGCAACTTGACGTCGAAACGAGGACCTTGGCAGCGTGTGGAGGTTGTCGAAGGAAACAACACAATCTTGTGTCAGCCCGTCTTCGGGGCCTAGCGACAGTTCTGACATCAGACCGCGAATGGTAGTAGTGAGTTGGGCTACGACCACTGCGTTGATGCGGTCTGCAACGGGATCTCGAGTGAGAACTAATACCGGACGATCTCCTCCCAGCCCGACATCAGCGAACCAGATTTCCCCCCGCTTCACTTGCTGAAGACCTTGGTCCAGTCGGTGTCATCGTTGAGCCATTCCTCGTTTGGCCATTCGGATACCTCAGCTGTGGTGAGCGGTTGCTGGGCATACAGTTCAGCGTCACGTTGGCATCTCAAACGATAGAGGTGCCCACGGACGGCTTGGTTGAGGAGGTCGCTGCGAGTAATCCCTGATTGAACTGCTTCGGCGTCAAGCGCTTTTGCGAGCGATTCATCGGCTCTGAAACTTAGCGTGACTGTCATACCTTTAGTATACGATGCGTATACGTCGCGTATTCGTAGCGCATATGCACCCAAACTCGTGTTGCCGCTCACGAAACCCGGTGAGGCCTAAAGGCCGTCCGCTTCAAATGTTGGAACTTGAGCGTTCGTTTGGCAAACGGAATTATCTGAAGTAGTTCTGATTCAGAGTGATTTGCCGGTACGGCGAAACGGTTTGTGGTGCCTAAGGAGAAGTCGTTTGCTGTGGAGAATTTTGGTCGTGGCGTGTTGTTGATCCCAGTGCAAATAGTGATTATCCAAATTTGGTGGTACCAAAAATAGTGGTAAAGTTTGGGATGTCAGAGCTTCCGTTTGCGGGCCGTCAGAACGAGCTTGCTCAGTTGGCGGCGTTGGTCGAGGAAGCGACTTCGACAAGCACCGGTCGGCTCCTTGTGGTCCGAGGTCGCCGTCAGGTTGGTAAATCGACGCTGATTGAAACGTTTTGCAACCGCACCCCGGTGCCTTCGGCCTTTTTCACCGCGGCGAGGCGGCAACCAGCGAAGGCTTCTCTCGCGGAGTTTGCCGATGTCGTGGCTCGTTCTCGACTGGGTGAGGCTGACACGGCAAGTACCGGGTTCACTGGGTGGGAACAAGCCCTCAACCTCGCAACCGCAAGCGACACGCCCTCAATCGTTGTCATTGATGAGTTGCCGTGGCTCTTGGAGATGGACGATGCGATTGAGGGACTTCTCCAGCGCGTGTGGGATCGCGTGCTTCGGAAACGCCCTGTCGTTCTCATGCTCATTGGTTCGGATTTGGCGATGATGGATGCGTTAACCGAATACGGGCGCCCGCTGTATGACCGCACCAAGATTCTCCGGGTTGATCCGCTCACTCCTTCAGACGTCGCGGATCTCACCGGCCTCGGAAGTGCCGACGCGATTGAGGCGTGGGCGCTCACGGGTGGTTTCCCAAACGTCGTGCGTTCGTGGCCCGCTGGTGGAACAGCTATCGATTTCCTTTCCACCCAACTCCCCGATGTTTCAAGCCCACTTGTGGTGTCGGGCGAGCGCAAAGTTGCCGCCGAGTTTCCGGCTGATGCGTTTGCCAGGCCGGTACTGAATGCCATTGGTTCAGGAACCCGCGAACATGGAAAGATCAGTCAAAAAAGCGGGTTAGGTGGATCTTCGCTTGAGCGTGCACTAGCGGTGCTCGTCGAGAAGCGGGTGATCGTACGTGAGCGTCCCTATTCGACTGATCTATCGAAGCTGACGCATTACCGGATCGAAGACGCGCACCTGAGAGTTTGGGGGCGTTACGTCGCACCGAATATGCCCGCGATCGAAAGGGGAGCGGGCAACGCAGCATTACAACGAGTACTTATTGATTGGGAAGCATGGAAGGGCGAGGCCGTCGAGCCGATTGTCCGGGAATCAGTCTTGCGGCTAGCCCTGCGTGACGAATCTCTTTCTGGAGCAGCTCATGCCGGTCGCTGGTGGCGTCGCGACGGTCAAACCGAAGTCGATATCGTGATCGGAGATCGGTTACCCATGGCTAAATCACTGCTCGCGGTTGGTTCGATCAAGTGGCGCCAAACCGAGCCCTTCGGCACAAACGATCTACGCGAGCTCGCTCAATCCGCCGCCCAGTTACCCGGAGCCGAAGGTGTCGAACTGGTCGCCGTGAGCCGAATTCCCGCCCACGTCGATGGCCTCGCACACCTATGGACTCCCAACGACCTACTCAACGCGTGGAGGTAACAAAGATGCTGTCTACACAAATAGGGAGAACGCCGGTTTGACTCGAACTCGGCTGGTAGTTGGTTGTCCATTCAGCGTGAACCCTGCATAGGTTGAAGAGCTGAGCGTTGGCCCTACCAGCGTCCGGAGTCGGGTGGGGGGAGGGTTGAGGGGCCAACGTGGGATTCGAGCCATTCGTTGAGGGGGTCGATGGCGTCCCAGGTTTCTTCTACTTTGGCCCTGACCTTGGCGGTTTGGAGCCAGGCGGGTGCACCCAATTCACAGAAGACGGTGGCGCCCTTCCAACGGAGGTATTCGATGCGGGGATGGTCTTTGTCGAAACCTCGCGGCGTGGTTTTGAGAGGCGCGTTGCCGCCGGAATTCATGCGGAAGCCTTTGCGTTTGTTGTAGTGCTCCACCAGTTCCACGAATCCCGGGCCGGTGTCTTCTGAGGCGACGGCGTTGCGAAACCTCAGTAGCTGATCGGTGGCCAACATGTACATGCCGCTGGCTACCAACAAACCCGTCGTTGATAGTTGTACATAGTAAATGGAACCACCCTCACGTTCGCCGGTTCCCGAGACTTGGGTTTTGTAGGGGGACTTATCTTTGGCGAACCGTACATCCCGGTTGATGCGAAACATCCGTAACGGCTGAAACCTTGGATCAAGTTCTTGGAGCAAATCCTCCATGGGATGCTTCAACGTTTCCTCGTACGTCTGTTTGTTGGCGGCAAAGAACGCACGGGTGTTATCGGCTTCGAGTCGGTGCAGGAACGCCATTCCTGCTGGTGGAAATCCAGAAAAACTCATACGGGCAACGTAGCTGATCGGCAAGGATTGCTCAGTCAGAGAAGCACGATTTCAACGTCCGAACTTCGCCACGATGAGCAGCGGCTTGGAAAAGAAGAGCAAAGTTTGCTAGGCCCCGTCACCAGAAAGAGAAGCGGTGCGCGACACGGGCCGGTCTTGGCGACCGGCCCGGGCAACGAAACAAATAGGTTGGGCCTTAAGACCTTAGGACCCCCGAGTGAAAACGCAGTGAAAGCGAACTACTTGAAGTGCTTCATGAGGGCGGCGAACTCGTCGGCTGGGCCATTAGGGATCGTGTAACCCTCGGTGGAGCGGATTTGGGTGAAGTTGTCACGCACGTCTTCGAGGGTGAGGTTCTCGTTGTAGTACCCCTCGCACAGGCCGATAAACATGCGGGCGATGCGTCCACCGGCTGCAGAGAAAATCTCGCCAGACACGGGGCAATCCTCGTGCACGAGCCAAGCCACGATGGGGGAAACCAACTTGGGGTCCAAACGATCGGCCATGCCGCCAAGGAGCTCCTCGGTCATTCGCGTCTTGGCGACGGGGGCC
Organism: Acidimicrobiia bacterium; assembly: GCA_043743435.1. Classification (GTDB taxonomy): domain Bacteria; phylum Actinomycetota; class Acidimicrobiia; order Acidimicrobiales; family JANYDT01; genus JANMZO01. The sequence goes on along the minus strand of JAYTWN010000030.1, from coordinate 15,181 downwards.
AGCGCATTGGCCTTGATGTTGTTCTTTGCACCCTCAGCACAAAGCACCCGGGTGAAACCAACGAGGCCCATTTTGGCTGCGCCGTAGTTGGCCTGACCGAAGTTGCCGAGAATGCCGGAGTTCGAGGCGGTGTTCACGATGCGTCCGTACTTCTGCTCGCGCATATGGCCCCAGGCTGCCTTGGTGACGTTGTAAGCGCCGGTTAGGTGCACATCGATCACGGCTTGCCACAGATCGGGAGTCATGTTGTGGAACGACTTGTCCCGCAGGATTCCAGCGTTGTTGATGACGATATCGATCCGGCCATAATTGTCGATCGCTGCCTTCACCATGGCCTCGCCGCCCTCGGCGGTAGCAACTGAGCTGCCATCGGCAACGGCAACGCCACCGAGGTCATTGATCTCTTGGGCCATCTTGGCCGCGGGGCCAGCACTGCCATCGCCCGAACCGTCGATCGAGCCGCCCAGGTCATTGATCACTAGCTGTGCGCCACGCGAAGCGAGCAGCAGCGCATGTTCACGGCCCAAGCCGCCTCCGGCACCGGTGATTACGGCGACACGATTCTCAAAAGACAAGTTAGACATGGCGAAACTCCTGGAAGTTTGTTGACCCCGGTAGGTTTCGCCTTGTTGTGAGCGCAGTGCTTGGGGTGGGTTTGGGGTGGTTCGAAGTGGTTAGCGGATTGGGCGGCAGTTGAGCCGAACCGGCGGTAAACCGTAGTCGCCGACGGGGTCAAACTCCAACGTGGCTCGGGCCTTCGCGGAATTTCGTGCGACGGGCTACTGGATGTGTCGGTTATTGGGAGGTGATCAACGCAACCGGCCGAACCCAAAGGCGAACCGCTTGGACAACCAAGCCAAACGAGCAACTCGACGATGCAACTCGCCGATGCGGGGAAACTCATGGTCAATCTGCGCCTCCGGGTCGAGGCGGTCAGGAGGTTGCTACGGTTGTGGATGTGACCGTTTCCTTCGACAGTTCGCCGAATGCTCGGTCCGGTGAGGCTCCGAGAAACGTCGGCGTCAACCTCAACCTCAACCCCCGGGCCGGCTTTAACCCCGGCTCGGACCCCGGCTCGCACCCCAAATTAAACTGCGAAGTAAACCGTGAGTTAAACCCCAGCCGAGGACCTGGGGTACCCCCATCGGGCTGGATTCACGGGCGTTGGCGGGATTTGGCCCTTATGGCCGCTTGGGTTCCGTTCAGCTTGGCCGCATGGTTGACGATTGGTTCACCTTCGGCTTTGGCCACCGTTGTTGCCACCACGTTGCTGATTTCTCTCGCCCACCAGCCCCTCACCCTCGGGCTCATTTATGGGGACCCAGCGCAGTTCGCCGTCGCCAAGAAAATCTTTACCTTTGGGCCGTTCGTGTTTGCGGCCGCCATCATCTTTGGCAACTGGGTTTCCCTGGCTTTGGTAGGCGTGGTGGCAGGGTTGTGGAACGCCGAACATACGTTGATGCAAAGATACGGCCTTGTTCGCATCTACGGACGCAAAGCAGGCGAGGGACAACGCTCCGATGAGAAACCGTTGCTGTTCTCCTGGTTGCTCTTTGCCCTAGCGTTTGCCGGTGCCGACGGACGTACGCCGAGGTTGCTCACCAAAGTCGATCTGGGTGCCACCAACGAGTCGGGAATCGAGGTGCTCCAATCGTTACAGCCCTATGCGCGCGTAGCAATGATTCCGCTGGCGTTGTTTGTGGTGTGGTCGGCACGTCGATGGTGGCGCGTTGAGCTTGCGTTGGTGAATCGCAGTCTTCCAAAGTACGCATATCTCTTTGCGACGGCTGTGTTGTTCGCGGTGATGTTGATCAACCCGATTGTTGGACTCGTTGGGTATGTGGGTGCCCATGCCATTGAGTACATCGTGATCGTGCATCAAGCGCTGGGACGGCGTTACCGAGGGCCAAACTCGGAACCAGGCGGCATTGTTGGCCCCCTCGTCCGCTCCCCCCTGCGTTCTACCGGCTTGGTGGCTTGCTATCTGGTGACCGTCACGCTGTTTTTGTTGGCGGTTCAATCCTTGTTCCCCGCTACCTGGGCCAACGTGATCCTGCTCACCGTTGGGGGGATGCACGTATTTTTCGACGGGTTCATCTGGAAACTCCGTCGCCCAGTAGTTGCGAATTCTGTCGCTGCGGGTTAGTGCGTTGTTTAGCGGTGATCACATGACGTTGGCCGTGTCCTCATAAGTTCCTCATGCGCTGGCTCCACAGTGGTTTCAGAAAGAAACACCTACCCCAAGGAGTCAACATGAAAAAACGTTCAGTTCGCTTAGGTCTCGTCTCGGCAGTTGCCGTTAGCTCGTTGGGTTTTGCCGCCCCAGCGTTCGCCGATGATGTCACCTCAACTCCCACTCTCGTTCTTATCGCCGAACCAGTTGTGGCCAGCCAGAAGGGTCCTGAAGCCGTCGCAGAGGGGGTAGTGAACCGTTCATCAGTCGATGCAGAAGGCCAGCTCACGGCAGTGAAGGCCAAGGGTGCGGCGGCAATCGCTCAGCGTCAACGAACCCTCGCTGATTTGGTTGGCAAGCTCGGCGCCCAAACGAAGGACTGCGGGTCCAACGGTGTGGTCTCAGCGCAGCTTGGCGCAGCAGCTACCGGGTTGGCCGGAGTGGGCACGGCACTTGGCGCATCTACCGATATCAACGCAGCAAAAACCCTCTACCGCTCTATTTTCATCGACTTTCGCGTGTATCTGCTCGTAGCTCCCAAGACCGGCAAAATCGTTCGTTGTGATGTGTTGCTTGCACGGAACGAAGCACTCACAGCTGAAGGTGCGCGGTTGCAGGCTGCTATCGATGCCGCCAAGCTTCGCGGTGCCAACACCGGTGCCGCTCAGGCCGCCAAAGACACTGCCATTGCTCAGCTCGCAACCATCGTGCCAGCCAACTCCATCGTGGGAGTGGCGGCTCTCGTTCCCGACAAGGGTGACTCGGCAGTTCAACTTTCCAACACGACGGTGCTCAACAATTCCGACGGTGCCCTTGATGCCAATGCGGCCGCTCAGCGAAGCGTGAACGCCCAATTCGATGTGGCTCGCAAGTTGCTTGGCCAGGCCAACAAATCCGATCGAGAAAACGACAAGGAACTGCGGAAGAGCGACAAGGAAGCTAAGCAGGCTGTCAAGAAGGCGGAGAATGACGCCAAGCAAGCTGCCAAGCGTGCCGAGCAAGATGCCAAGAAGGCTGCTCGCGAGGCAAAAAAGAAGTAATCCGGCGGGCTCAACGCAGCCAGCGAGCCAGCTAAGCGCGGCCAAGTTCCACGGCACCGTTTCGACTCCCCTCGATAACGGTTACTGGGCGCCCTCTTCCTTCGATTCGTCGAGGCGGGGGCGTCCAGTTTGCATTGAGCGGCGCAGTGTCAATTGGTTCAGCACGCTGCGACTCGCTCTGGAAGAGTAAGTGTGCTTACCAGTGCGCCCCAGACGCCGAGTAAGAACAATCCGCTGGGCAGACTCACAAACACGATGTCGAGCATGAGGAACGGAAACACCGCAGAGGCCAGGATGATCCCGTCGGCCCCGAGGGTAACGATGCGGCGGCCAAGGACTGCGGCGACAACTAGCAGCGCGAGTGCTGTGGGAATTCCGCCTTCGGCAAGCAACAGCAATGCGGCATTGTGTGCTGGCAGGGCGTCTTCGGGGCTCGAGTGCAACAATTCAGGTCGGCTTGCCAAGGCGATGACGTAGCGGCCGGGTCCAACGCCAAGAACAGGATTGAGCCTGTACACCCCGAGTGCTTCACCCATGCGGTCGCCTCGGGCGGAGGACATATCGTTGACCGATTGGCCTTGCGTTTGAACCGTCGCTCGGTTGCTCCATGCCGCTTTCGAGGCAACCATGCTGCCCGCAAGCCCGACGATAAAGATGCCGAGGAGCACGAACCGCACCAGATGTTCGGGTTTGAGGGCTTTCGTTTGCTCTGCCTCGGACCGGGTTGTGATCGTGGTAGCGGCGGGGGTTGTGGCCGTAGTTGTGCTCGTGCTCGTGCTTACGGGGGTTCTGGTTTCGTTCGAGCTTCGACGCCACGCGAGCAAGACCGACAACAACGCTCCAACTATGACCCCAGCAGCGGAGAGCAGTCCACTACGCGAAATAGTAAGTCCAATGATGATCGCACTCGTTGCGACGCCCAAGACGGCGACGCGAAACGAGATCAACCGTCGTCCACCAAACACCATGGCGGCTGAACCACTCACTAAGGCCAGCGCGGCGAGAGGATAAGGATGAGGGAAGGTGCCGTTGACAGCGAAACCATTGTTCCCAAACCCATAAAACGGGACTGGTGATTCGCCCAAAATTCCGAGACCAACCGGGGCGTGGGTGATGCGCTGCCAGATGGCCATGGCGGTTTCGAGCGTGGCGATCCCGACGAGGGCATGCACAATCGTGACCGCACGAACTCGACGACGAATCACGGTGTCGGCCAGACAAATCATGGCCAGCACGCGCCACAGGGTCTGCAGCCCGCGGATATGGGGATGAGCAACTGCGCTGACGGTGAGCGCAATCAGAAGAAGAACCAGACCAACCAGGTACGGGTCAATCCCGAAGGTGTCCGTGCGAGGCCGATCAGGTTGGTGATCGTCGGCGTCTTGAGGGGTTCGTTCCGAGCCCGCGGGCGTGGGTCGACGAACCCGCTGCGCCCGAGCCAGCTTGCCGGTTGCAAAAGCGCACCGTCGGTCCGGGTGACAAACTCGGCCCGGCTGCGTTTGATGAAGGCGTTCGGTAAGGGACCGGAAGGTTTTCGGTGCGGCTAAGAGGGTAAATCCGAGAAGTGGAACATCACCAAGGGTGACCACGAGGCCGGTTGACCAGGCGTGCCAGTCATTGACGATGGGCAGCCAAAACGGGGTACACACGACACTTGCCGCAGCCAGTCGGCCTAAGAGAACATCGGAGTTTTGGAGGGTAGGAGCAACGCTGGCGGGGATCGCCGGGGCGATTTCTTCCCTGGTCCTGGTTGCGGTTTGGGGGCTCACCAGCGAAACATCGACCGTTCCCCTCCTCCACTTGAGTGAGCGGCCCACGAGCCACAAGAGCCCGGCGAGCCCAAGAGCCCAGAGCGCCCAGTTTTGCTTTAGACGCCAGTTGGAGCGCGTGACCGGGTTCTTAGGCCCGGGCGCGTCCGGCTGGGTGCATGAGTTTGGCGGCTTCCCGGGCGACGAGCATCCGAACAAGTTCCTGCCATACTTCGGCCCCAGGGATAGATACTTCCTCGTCTTCCCAATCGATTGGTTGTGCTGACCCTACGGCGCTGGGACTTGGGGCGTGCGAGTTTCGAACGCACTGTGGGCGAACCGTCGGCTCAAGCTCGCAGGCACGCTGGGCGCCTTGGATCAGAACGCTGGTTAGGGTCGGAACGCCAGAAAGGGTCGGAGCGCTTGGTTCAGTAAGACGAGTCGCTGAAGCAGCAGCTGCGGCAGTAGTAGTGCCGGTTGATTCGATGGTGGTGAGTTCCATGGACCTATTCAACGATGCGCCTGTAAAGGACGCTCGCAGAAGTGATTACGGGTTTGTGAGCTGACGCACTTTCAGCACCATTCCCGCAAAGGGGAGTTTCCTGGACGGGCTTGGTAACGCCAGGAAGGACGCTGGCAAGCCCCAACCGGGCTCACTCCATCATGCTGGCGGGCCCATCTCCGCTCGTTTCGAGTCCCGCGTCCTTTCCAGACCGGCAAGCCTGATTGGGACGCAGAGTGGGTTGGCTGCCACACGTTGGGGTGTGGGTGGCAGAATTGGCGTTATGAGTGAATTCGTAGCCCCAACCACTACCGCCATCACGCCCGGCATGGTGATCGAAGAGCTGCACTTCATGCTGGAACCCGCCGAGGTCGAACAGTTTCTCGATATTGAGGGACGCGTTTGGACGGGATTTCTCCAAACGTGCGACGGGTTTTTGCGCAAGGAAACCTGGCTACCCGAAGACGAGCCGGGCAAGGTTGTGGTGATGATCTGGTGGAACACCATGGCGCAATGGAAGAGCATCACCCCTGAACAGTGCAATGAGGTCGACGTTCGTATGGGCGAATGGCTGCGCCCAATCTCGTATTTCAAAGCCCACCACATTGCTCGGGTAACCGAAGGTTCATGAACGCCGCTTCTGTTGGTTCGGTCGGTTCCGTCGGTGGCTTAGAAGTTGGTGGCTTAGAAGTTGGTGGCTTAGGAGTCGGTGGCTTAGAAGTTGGTGGTCTAGAAGTTGGTGGTCTAGGAGTTGGTGGTCTAGGAGTCGGTGGCTTAGGAGCTGGTGGCTTAGGAGTTGGTGGTCTAGAAGTCGGACCCGCTGATCTTGTGGCTTCCCAAGGCTCTGAAACTGCGGCGACGTCTAGAAAACCGAGGGATCGCTTTCTTGATCTTTTGCGTTTAGTAAGTGTGCTTCGTGTTGTGGCTTTGCATACTGCAACGAAACCTCCCGTGATTTATCTGCCATGGATTCAGTGGATCTTTCCCGGCATGCCCGAAGTGTTTTTCGTGAGTGGAGCGGTCACGGCAGCGGCGTTGCGGAAACGTGGGGCCACCGGGGTGGTCATCAAACGTATGCGCCGCCTGCTCCCTCCGTACTACGTCTATGCCGCCGTGGCGTTGGCCGTGATGTACGTAACCGATGCTCGTAGTGCAGCAGCCGATGCTTCACTTGACCGTGGTGATTGGCTCTCGTTTCTGTTTCCCGTTGTCCGCCCGACGGGTTCGGTAACCCGTGTGGTGCTGTGGGGCCACCTATGGTTTCTCACATCGTTTCTGTGGGTGCTGACGTTGTCTCCACTGCTGCACTGGTTGTACCGAAAGGTGAAACTCTGGTCGTTGCTCTTGCACCTGTTGGCGTTTGGGGTTGTCATAAGCGCGCAGAAGTTTGGCTGGTTTGATGTTCGTAGCGAATACATCGACATTGCTATGTTCGGTTGGTTTTTCCAACTCGGTTTTGCCTATAACGACCTGCCCCTGGTTCAAGCTGATGGGCCCCATCTCCGCTCCGCTTCGAGCCCCGTCCGTGGGTCCTTAACCAACCGGCAAGCCGGATTGGGGACCCTGCAACGTCTGAATCCTCGCAAACACGTTGCCTTGGGTCTAGGGCTCTTGGCGGTCGGCTGGTTGGTTGCTGAACGGATCGAACCGATTTGGCGCAAGTCCGCTGGTTCCCCAAAACCCAATGAGTTGTACTCCAGCTCGACAGCCCACTTCCTGGTTGGCGCCGGTTGGATGTTCCTAGCGTTTGCCGCTCGGGTGCCTATTACCAACTGGCTTTCCCGTCACCGTGCCCGGGTGGTTGACGTCGTCACGCAACGTACGTACACGTTGTTTATTTGGGGTCCCGCTGCCAACGCGGTCGCCATGGCCGCCAGCCGAAAAATCGGTGGATCCGGGGGCAACATCGTGGTGTACCTCCTGGTAACCGCAGGCACCCTGTGCGGGCTGGTTCTGCTTTTCGGCTGGATCGAAGACTGGGCCTCATCCCGAAAACCCCGCCTCCTCCCATCCCGGGAATAGTCGACGAGGTGAAACCCATAGCCGCTTCTGCTCGTTAGCGCTAGTTCGCATTGGGGTAGGACCGTCTGGGAATATAGGACCCATGCCCACCTTTTTGCAAGGCGACGAACTCGCCCGAGTCATTTATCTCAACCAACGAAACGCCACGAAACATAAGCTTCATACGCGTGCTTATGAGATTGATTCCTATCTTGAAGATGACGATCACTTTCGTTTAGTCGGACACCTTCGCGACGTCAAGCCCGATGGACTTTGGGGTATTGAAGACTCAGAACCCATGACGATTCACCATATGCAACTCGAGATGGTCGTCAATGCCACTAACCTGACCATCACCCAGGTCGAAGTGTTTATGCACGTGCATCCGCACACCTACTGCACGGACGCGTTGCCCAAATACGAACAGCTCGTCGGCCTCAGTATCGCTCGTGGTTTTACCAGCAAAGTTAAGGAGCTCTTTGGCGGACCCCGAGCCTGCACGCACATAGGCGCGCTTATTAATGCCATGGCTCCGGTTGCCATTCAATCAACGTGGGGGTTCGCGGCGCTTCAACGAGAGAAAAACGGACAGGGTGTGGAGGGTCTCACCGATGAAGAGCGTACGGCCGGACACAAACGAAATTTATTTACCTGTCACGTTTGGGCGTCCGACGGCCCGATCGTAGAACTGTTTGCCGCCTCCAAACCGTTTCCCGTTGCGTTGTGGGCGCAGCGGCGTCTCAATGAACGTGGGATTGAGACCAAAGACTGGGCGGCGCAAGGCGGCTAACACCGGGGTAGATGCACCGTTGAACCCAGATTCGCACGACTGTCTTTTGCACGACTCTCTTTCGCACGACTCTCTTTCGCACGACTCTGTGTCGTTAAAACTCTGTCGTTAAAACTCTGTCGTTAGAACTGTGTCGTTAGAACCGAGCAAACAATCCCCCAGCCGGGCAGCAGCCCGACGGGAAAACGGGACCTGCTGGGGGTTCTGCACGAAAGCAGCCTTCTTGGGGCCTTGCTCGGTAGGCTCTAGGCATGGAACTACCTGCCCCCGTCACAGCCGCTTGGTCAACCTTCGCCAAATTCTCGCCGTGGGATGCCATGGATGATATCCAATGGACCGTGTATTCCGGTTTCGTGGCCACCTGTGCCGATGCTGGTTTGGGGTATGGCGATCTCGAGGAATTCCTAATCGAGAACGTGTCGATCGACGGCGCTCCTGATTTCTTGGCTGGCGAACTTGCTGCTGGGCTTGAAGTTGGCACCCGCGTACTCAAGATGCGCCCTGCTGCCCCAGCCGGTCCCGCTACCCCTGCCGTAGCCGCTGAAACCGCCGAAGCCAAAGCCGCACGCGAAGCCGCTGAAGCCGCAAAGATCGCCGAAGAAGCCCGTCTCGCAGCAATGGCCAAGCTTTCCCCTGAAGAACGCAAAGCCCTCGGCCTCTAAGTCAGAACGCAGTTTCTTCTTTGGATTCGGGCTTCGGCATACGCCTATGTTGGGATCGTTCAACCGGTCTGCTTCTAGTTTGACCAACTGGTGAGGCACCAGCCGAGCGACTCGGCACTGAGCGGTCACGGTTTCCTCGGCGGAGGTTGGTCGAAACTCAATCCGTTGGTGCGAACTACGCGCCTCAACCTAGAGGCGTTGGTTTGTTCGGCGAGCGTTCGTCTAGCGGGGTAGTTCCTCGGCGCTATTTCGCGGTGAAAGATCCGCTCCCGAGCAACCGAGTCCTAAGGTGCACGGCGTGAGTTACATCGATCATCAAGGTCCGGGACCGATTGCCCTTGTTGGCAGCGGTGAGTTTTTGCCGCAAATGATCGAGGTCGATGAATGGCTTCTGGCCGACCGAACTCCGAGGGCAGCGTATCTTCCGACTGCTGCGGGCCAGGAGGGAGACGCGTCGATTCAGCATTGGCTTCGCCTCGGTGAGAGCCACTACGCCGGTATGGGAATTGAGCCGGTCCCCGTCCCCGTATTGAATCGTGACGATGCCAACGACCCGGAACTAGCGGCCCTGATCGCCAACGTCGGCCTCGTTTACCTTTCGGGCGGCAACCCCGGCTACGTCGCCGAAACGCTGAGAGGAACGCTGGTGTGGGATGCCATTGTGGCCGCTTGGCAAGCCGGTGCCGCCCTCGCCGGTTGCAGTGCCGGAGCCATGGCCCTCACTATGGAAGCGCCCACTCGTCGGGGCCAGGACATGGTTCCAACCTCGGGTTTGGCCTTGCTTGATCACCTCGCCGTAATTCCACACTTCGATCAAATGGCTTCATGGAATCCGGGCTTTTTGGATCGCGCTCGCCAACCTCGCCCCAACGGTGTCACGGTTCTTGGCGTGGATGAAGACACGGCCGTGGTTGGTGGTCCATCGAACTGGACGGTCATGGGTCGCCTCGGTGCCACCGTTTTTGGTCCCAATGGCGAAGCATTCCACCCCGCCGGATCGTCGTTCACCCTCGCCCCAACTCCACGCTAAGCGTTACCCGGCCGTTGGCGCTGAATGGCGCGACCGCTTCGGTTCCACCACTTCCTGGGCGACGACGTTGCTGCTCACTCCGGCTCCTGCCACGAACCGTGCGTCAACCGACGGGTGAGCGACCCAAACGCGCGCATCCGTCTCCGACCCGCGAAGGCGTTGTAGTGTTCCGCAATGGTGCTGGGAATCGGGGTAAAAACACTGCGCAATGAATTGCGCGTCCCTGCACTAGGTGGCAACTGTTATCGACCAGGGTGCCATTATCGGATGCTTCCTATGAGCCGAATATGGCACTTAGCTGTTTCGCGCCGCCCCAATCGGAACGCTTTTCACCCGGTACTCACGCTCCGAGGATCTCTGGGAGGTGAGGTAGTGCCTGGGATAGTGGAAGAACGCGGATTCCATCGACCTCGTACTCACGCTGACCGCCGTAAAAAAGAAACCGACGAGCCATTGGGTAGTCTTCTCCGAAAGTGCGAAGGCTCGCGAGGTCACGACTGTTGTAGCGCTCCGATCGTTTGACCTCGATGGCGATGAGACCGCGTTCTCCGTAAAGCACAAAGTCAACTTCCTGCCCGCTTCTGGTTCGCCAGAATGACAGGGCGTACCCTAGGTTCAAGCCGTCGTTGATGGCCCGGAGTTCTTGGGCAACGAGGGTTTCGATGGCGTGCCCATCGATCTCTTCGACTGGATCGAGTGGTCCGCGGGGACGTATCGTGCGGTAGACCCCCACATCGAAGAAATAGAACTTGGGGTGTGTCGTGAGTTCTCTCTTTGCGCGACGTTGGAATACGGGCAGACGGAATGCGATCAACAAGTCTTCGAGAAGATCGAAATACCCTTCCACGGTCTTGCGTGGCACCCCGCTGTCTCTCGCGACCGTGGCCGTCGAAAGCACGCTTGCCTGCGAAAAACTGGCGGCTGTCATGAACCGAGAAAACGCGTCGAGATTGCGGGTAAGTGCTTCGGCCATCACCTCTTCACGAAGATAGGTCCCCACGTAGCTGGCGAGGTAGTGCTCGGGATCATCCGCTGAGTAGACGGTTGGAAGATGCCCGAGTTTGATGGAGTTTGCTGGGTTGAACCGTGCGCCAAGCTCGAACGCGGTTAGGGGATGCATCGATAAAGTTCGGGCACGCCCGGCGAGAAGGTTGACGCCGCTTCGGCGTAACTTTCGAGCACTCGATCCGGTTAGTACGAATCGGGTGCCGCGTTCTTCGATGAGGCGATGGATTTCGTTGAGCACTTCAGGGGCCCGCTGGACTTCGTCAATCACTACAGTTGTTGCCTGTGCCCCAGCGATGATCTGCCCAAGCCGGTCTGGTCGAGTCAACAATTCGGTGTACGTTGCGTAATCGAGCAAGTCGAGAACGAGAGCTTCTGGAAAATGTTGCTTCGCCCACGTTGATTTGCCGGTTCCACGAGGACCTAGGACCAAGCAGCTACCTACCCCTGGGTTCAACAATCTGGCGAACATGTCGCCATTTTTGCACACAAAATGGCGACAACGATGCCATTTTGCCAAATAGTGGTCCCGGTTCAGTTGTACTTTTGGTCGCCGCGAGAATGGCTCTCGAATTTCACGAACTTCAGTGCGTTGCGGTAGTTCTGGTGGTTGCCTGATTCGACAAGATCTACTTACTACCGATCAGAAACCCCTAAGTGTCCCGACCTCCCGTCGATTCAACCGCAGCCACTACGACGAACGAAAGGCAAAGAGCGGGCCGATGCTGAGCGAAAGTAGGTTCGACAGAAATGCTGAGCCAACAACGCCCAACATCGCGGCAATTATTTGTCGCGGTAGGCACCCGGGCCACTCATGAGGCCACGTTTCCACCGACGAGGCGTGAGGGCAATACCTCGGGCATAGTCCTCAAACAGCCAACGGGCGAAGTTACTGCGAGTCCAATTCGTCGAACCAGAAATTGCTAACGATCCACGACAAATGGCCTCGGATCGCATCATGCGTTGCAACGTGGAAGCCATGCGATGATCTGGCCCAAGATGCGAACGAACCGCTTGCTCGTAGTGCGCCGAAATCACGGAAATGTTGTCATCAGTAGCGAAGGTTTCACCGGCCAGAATTGCTTCGGCGGCATAGGAGCCGGTTTGGATGGCTTGACCAATTCCTTCGCCGGTCAACACGTCACATGCTCGGGCCGCGTCGCCAATGAACAGCACTCGACCATCGGACAGCGTGGCGTGAGTAATGTCGGCGGGGATGGGCCAAGCCTTCACTTCGTCCTCAGCCACGGCGTCGGGTCCAAGCACAGCCCGAATATGCGGACGATCCGCCAACGAAGCCCACAGTGCTTTCATGGTTTTCGTTTTCACGTCAGCATTTCGTTCGATGCCAAAGCCCAGATTCACTCGCCCGTCGGCCAAGGGAAAACACCACACGTAGCCCGGAATGATGTCGGGCTCGAACCAGATCCATAACTTCCGAGAAGCTTCAGTATGTACGTTCCCATAGTACTGACGCATGGCATGCCACTCACCGAGATACGGCATCCGCGACTGCGATGAAGAAGTTGTAGACAAGGAAGAAGTTGCAGAGAACGAAGAACTTGCTGAGTTGAAAGAACTGGCAGGAGAACCAACTGAGCCGGAGGCTGGCGAACTTGACCCACCGGAAAGGAACTTGCGCATCGGCGACCACATGCCATCAGCCGCCAAAACATGCTGGGCAGAAACCAACGAGTCACCCACCGTCAGCATCACGCAAGACCGTTGTTGCACCGCAGCCGTAACCGAAACGCCAAAACGAGGAATTGCGCCGGCGGAAACGGCGAGATCCACCAGAGCCGAATCGAGATCAACTCGGGTGGCCACCGCCGAAAAATGGCCTTGGGCGCGGGGGAGTGGAAAGGTGATCGGTCGACCCTTGGGGCCAACCAACATCACATCATTAACCCATTCCCAACTGGGCACGTCGGCAGGATCGAGCCCTAGGGACTCCAGCCGACGTAACGCGCCAGCAGTCAGCCCGTCGCCGCAGCATTTATCCCGAGGGAACGTGGCCTTATCAATCAGCAGTACCGATCGACCCGCACGAGCCAATAGTGTCGCGGCTGTTGCACCAGCAGGACCAGCGCCCACGATGGCCACATCGACATCCAACCGGTTGCTCGATGCGTTTCGTGGCTCCGAACCCGTCGAACGGTCGAAGTCCACAATCGGATCGACGTCGGAGCTAGGTTCGACTTCCGACGAGGCATTGGCGGTTTCCACAAGGTCCGAGGGTATCGGGAGTCGAGCGCAACCCTGTACTTCCCGAAGCGTGATTGGCGTCGCACGAGCGTCCATGCGCCCGTGTGCGCCCGTGTGCGCCTATGAGTGCCCGTGTGTGCCTGCATTCGCCTTGGACCCCCCTTCGATTCCGGTCAAAAAGCCGTACAGCAACCGGTAATGTGACCGCACTCTCCAAAATCGCTCCTGTGTGCCTGTGAGTGCCCGTGTGTGCCTGCATTCGCCTGCATGGGTCTGCATGGGTCTGCCACCGGTAAGAAGTGAGTTTGTGGGTTTCACTTCAGTGGGTCGTTTGCTCCATCGTTATGAGCCTCAGAACGACGAAACCGCCAAGAATCCGGGCCGGAATAACTATCAAGTTGATCGTTCCGTACGCCGAAGCATTATCTGTGGATCAGACCGTGTTTCAATCGACCTTCACCTCCTCAAGTCAGCAAGGACACGCTGCGACCAGTGGCTCCAGGACGTCAGCCGCAAATACTTCAACGGCGCATGCCGACAACAGCGGTTCACTCGGCGGTGACAATCCCGTTCGATCTGCTCTTTTGAACTCCGTGCTGTCTAGATCAACCATCGAATCGTCCGCCAATGGCGCCACAGTTTCGGTTTTCACCTCACAAATTGACCAGGCGGCAGGAGCCAACCTGGCTGGTTCATCTGAGGTTGACTCTTTAAGTTTTGTCCCGAGCCTGGACTCTTTGAGTTTTGTCCCGAGCCTGGACTCTTCAAGTTTTGTCCCGAGCATGGACTCTTTAAGTTTTGTCCCGAGCATGGACTCAGTTGCAGGGGCACCGATCGATCTCGCCTCCCGTCGACTTCCGAGTCCCGAATTCGACTCCATCGCCGCAGAACTTGCTAAACGATCGATTGCGCTCGACCTCTGCCTTGTCGTACCGATGTACAACGAAGCAAAGCGCATTGCCGCTTCCATCAAAACCCTGGCGGCATCGGCATTGTCCAGTAACCGAGTCGGGTTTGTCTTCGTCGACGATGGATCAACCGACAACACCGTAAACGCCGCCCGTGCTGCCATCGCCGAGTTCGGTCTTGCACACGCCCAGGTCTTGGTACTCAAAGCCAACCTCGGCAAAGGCGGCGCAGTCCGCGCGGGTATTTTGGCCGCAGCAGCCTCAGCCCACTACGTTGGTTACCTCGACGCTGATCTTTCCCTCGACCCCTCCGACGTTGCTGCCGCCTTCACTCGTATGCGCGCATCTGATGCTGAAGTGCTCGTTGGTGATCGCATCGTAGACGCTACCCACCAGCCCAAACTACGCCGACTCGCTTCGCTCACGTTTCGCTCACTTGCCGCCATAGCTGCCCCAACCGGGGTGCGCGACACGCAATGCGCGATGAAACTGTTTCGTGCCAACGTTGCCCGCAGCGTGTTTGAACCTCTGCAAACCAACGGCTTTGGGTTCGACGTGGAAGTGCTCGTACGTGCCCGCGCCATCGGTGCCCGTGTCGACGAGTTGCCGATTGCCTGGACCCACACCGAGGGATCTTCTGTTAACGCAGCAGCAGAGTCCTATCGGATGGTGCGCGACGTCCTCAAAGTTCGCCGAGCTCTGCTCCAGCGCTGACACCCTGACAAGATGGGGCGGTGAACTTTGTAGCCCATGCGGTGATCGCCGAGGCATTGGGCTGTAACCCGCTGGTTGCCTTTGGTTCAATGGTTCCAGATTTGGCCAATATGGTTGGGGCCATGACCGGGGTGCGATCAGTCCCCGACTTACCAGCGCCTGAGTTGCAGTTCGGATCGTCTGTGCACGTAGCAACCGACGAAGCGTTCCATCATCATCCAACGTTCCTAACCCTTACTCGTGTCGCCGCGTCGGCCATGGATGGTCGAAGGCACGTCAACACCGCCGCGGCTCACGTTGGTATTGAGTTGATGATTGACGGCATGTTGTTGGCGCAGTCCCGAGCTGAGCCCTATGCCGTTGCGCTGGGTGCCGCTACGCCCTTTTGCCTTGGACCGTGGGC
>JAYTWN010000029.1:0-9703 GCA_043743435.1 Acidimicrobiia bacterium | reverse complement strand
CGCGTCGTACAGGCCAATACGGTGGTTCACGCCACCACCACATCGGACCGCGTACTTTTCGAATGCGCGCATACCAGGTGTTGTTTTGCGGGTGTCGCGGATTTTTGCTTTGGCACCCGTTGCGGCGACCGCATCAACCCAGGCTCTGGTCAGTGTTGCGGTTCCACTCACTCGGCAAATGAGGTTGAGCATGGTGCGCTCGATCGTAAGGAGTGCGATGGTTGGAGCGTGAATGGTTGCCACCACATCTCCCTTTTTCACTCGATCTCCGTCGGCTAACAGCACTTTGCACTGGGCCCGATCCCCGATGAACCATTCCAGGGCTGCGGTAATGAGTGGAGCCCCGGCGAAGACCCCGTCTTTTCGTATGACGACATCGGCGGAACTCATCGAGGAGGGCGAAATAGTGGCAACACTGGTTACGTCGTAACCGGTGTGAAGATCTTCCTCCAGGGCCACTTCGAGCACCCGCAGGACATCAAAGGCTCCAAGGTGCGCGGCCGCCAGGGCACGAATGGTACGTTCACTTAAGGGATGACCTGCATGAAGGTGGTGGCCGTTGCGGGTAACAGAGTCTGGAGTTTGGACAAGGCTTGAAGCGTCCGGAGTCGGGACAAATAGCGAAGCGTCCGGACTAGGGACAAAGCTCGAAAAGTCTCGGTCAGTGGTCATGGGGTGTCCTCAAGGTTGGCTTCTCGATGGGCCAAAGACCCGTCAGGGAGCATGGTGGTTACAATGCGTTTCATCCAGCGATCAGAAGTTTCGGGGAAATCGGTCCGCCAATGTCCGCCACGACTCTCGGTCCGCAGGAGTGCGGCCGCTACGAGTGTGCCGCTCAGCAAGGCAACGTTGGTTGCTTCCCAGTCGGGCTGAGTGGGGATTTGATGCGGCGCGATTTGTTCAGCGTTGGCGATGAGCTTTGCAACGTCGGTGAGTCCACGGGCTTCTCGACGAACGGCTGCATCCTTGCTCATGGCCGCGGCAATCAGCACACGCTGACCGGCAGCAACGGCGCCCACTAGAGCGTTGACCGCTCCATCGTTGGCATCGGGTTGTTCGAATGACGAGGGTTGTTCGAATGACGAGGGTTGTTCGGCGGGTATCCGGGCCGGGAGTCCTAGAACGAGTTGCGCACCAACGCGTTGGCCAAACACTAAACCTTCAAGCAACGAGTTCGACGCCAAGCGATTGGCCCCATGGACGCCGGTGCAGGCCGTCTCTCCAACCGCGAACAACCCAGGAAGCGTCGTGCGCCCATTGCGGTCGGTCCACACACCTCCACAAGCAAAGTGTTCTCCAGGGGCGACGGGAATGGGCTCGTGCAGCGGATCAATTCCTCGGGCACGGCACCCCGCCACGATGTTGGGAAAGTGATGCATGAGCTTGTCTTCGCCTAAATGGCGGGCGTCGAGGTACAGGAAATCCACACCCTGTTCGGCCATAACTATGGACATGTTTTTCGCCACCACATCACGCGGGGCAAGGTCGGCCAGTGGGTGTTTGCCTACCATCACCCGTTTACCCGCAGCGTCGATCAAGAAAGCACCTTCGCCGCGCACTGCTTCAGAAACCAAGAGTTGTTGTCCGGTTGCACCGGGTCCGTTCCACATGACCGTTGGATGAAACTGAATGAATTCCACATCAGCAACTGCGGCCCCGGCGCGCATGGCCATGGCCATTCCGTCACCCGTTGCTACCGGTGGATTTGTAGTGCTCGCATACAATTGCCCCAACCCACCGCTGGCCACGACAACCGCACGTGCACGTACTATTCCGGTAGTGTTCGCAGCCTGGTCCGCAGTACTGGCCACTCGCACTCCCACGACTTGGCGGTTGACGGGGCCTGAGGAGATGAGGTCAAGAGCGAAGGTGTGCTCCATCACCTCGATACGTGGATTTGCCGCCACTGCGGCTTGCAACGAACGTTGCACCTCGGCACCTGTCGCATCGGCGGCGTGGACGATCCGCGCCCGACCGTGCCCGCCTTCTCTGGTTAGGGCCAAGTTGCCAGCCTCGTCAAGGTCCAGGTTGGCACCGAAGCTGATCAAACGAGCCAGTTGATGAGGACCCTCTTCGACTAATACCCGAACGGCGTTTTCACTACACAGCCCAGCCCCGGCCACGAGTGTGTCATCGAGGTGTTGCTGAGGAGTGTCGGCCAAATCTATCGCCGCAGCAATTCCGCCCTGCGCCCATGAGGTTGAGCCGGCATCAAGTTTTGCTTTGGTGATTACCAACACTCGTCCAATAGTTGCGGCAGTAAGCGCAACCATCAGCCCGGCAACTCCTGAACCGATCACTACTACGTCTACTTCACGTTCCCACGAAGACTTCGCAGCCGTGAGTTCGGTGATGTAGCGAGGCGTCGAAGCTACGTACGCATGAGGTGATGTCCTCGCTTGGGTCTCTCGGGAGAAATCTTGAACAGACACGGTCATTCGCCGCCGCGAGAGGAGTTCCCGATGGCAATCATGCGTTCAACGGAAAGCCGAGCCCTCTCAGCGATATCGGTGGGCACATGAATTTCGTGGGTGCCTTCACGTAGCGAACGCAACACCTTTTCTGGCGTGATCATTTTCATGTAGTGGCACGATGCTTGGCCGTTCATGGGAATGAAGTTGACTGCAGTGTTCACTTTGCGCAGTTGGTGCAGGATGCCAATTTCAGTTGCCACAAGAATGTCTTTCGATTTCGACTCACTCGCCGCTTTGACCATGCCGCCGGTTGAGAGAATCTTCGTCCGCGCTTCGGGAAGATCACCGTGGCTTACCATTTCCAGCACGCTGGTGGTGCAGCCGCATTCAGGGTGAACCATGATTTCTGCGTGCGGGTGAGCGGATACCGTTTCGCGTACGTCAGTTGGTGAGATGCCCGCATGAACGTGACACTCACCCATCCAGATATGCATGTTCTTGCGTCCGGTTACTCGCTGGACGTGTGCACCCAGAAACTGATCGGGAAGAAAAAGAATTTCTTGATCTTCGGGAATTGAGCGGACGATGTCGGCAGCATTGGAAGATGTTATGCACACATCACTTTCTGCTTTGACAACCGCCGTCGTGTTCACGTAGGCGACCACGGTTGCTCCGGGGTGCTCGGCTTTCCAGGCTCGCAGTTGATCGGCGGTAATGGTGTCGGCAAGTGAACAACCAGCGGCGAGATCGGGGAGCAGAACCTTCTTCTTTGGCGACAGTATTTTCGCGGTTTCTGCCATGAAGTGCACTCCACAGAACACGATGGTGTCGGCTTCGGTTTGCGCAGCGACCCGCGAAAGGTACAGCGAGTCACCGACGTAATGGGCCACGTCTTGAATCTCGGGCACCTGGTAGTTATGCGCTAACACCACGGCGTTTTGCTCTTCGGAAAGGCGATGCACTTCCTCGGCCCACGTGGCGTACTGCTCAGCGTCCATGGAGCGCTCGCTGCCGACCAATTGTTGGGTGCTCGCGATCGTTAGCCCAGTATCCCGTTTCATCATGTGCTCCAGCTGCAGCCGATTTTTGGAAGTTCGGGTGCGCAGAAGAACCTAGCAATACTGAGCTTGACGGAACGTCACACCCTGGGCAACGTTACGCCGTCCATCGCCGGGTACCGATCGTGCGCGGTGCGCAAAGTTGGCGAACCGTTCCTCGACGCATCGTTCCGAGCCGCTGTTTCCTATGGTCACGGCAAAGCCGCGCCTTGCTATTGACACCCGACATTTGTTCGGGACGACGCGAACTCCTCGCTCCTACACTCGCTCCTTCGCCCGCACCTTCACCTACACAGCGGCCGAAGCAATTGGTGGTGTTGGGGCGGCTGCACCCGCTGCATCTTCTACTGAGATAGCCAGAGCGGCATAGGTTGCTGGCGTAGCGAATGCCTGGATACCGGGATCGGCACCGAGAATACCCAGAGAGACTGGTCCAGATGTCGTCACCGCCCAGAGTTGGTAGGCCTTTGCGTTTTCAAGTTTCGGGAGGGAGTCGCGGGTGAGGTAGCCCTGTCCATCTTTGCCGACGACGACCTGGGCCAGTTCGTTCCCGTTTTCGGATTTGAGCGTGAAGGATCGGCTGGACTCTTGGGCGGCTACTCGTTTTGCGACCGCGGCAAGTGAGAACGACGAACCGCTCAATCGCGAAACGATCGGTACGGTGATCGCTGCGGTGGCCACTGCTGCTGCCACCGCTACTCGCCATGGGTGTGCCTTCTTCGGCTTGCTGTTGAGCTTCCCGTTGAGCTTGTCGTTTGCTTGGTTGCTGGCTTGGGTGTTCGCTTGGTTGTTCGCTTGGTTGTTCGCTCGGGTGTTCGAAACGTGCGATTCCCCATGGCTTGGCTTTTCGCTCGATGGCTCGTGCAGCTGCCTGTCCTCTGTGGGAACAAGACTCCATTGATTGGCCTTCTTCGTTACGGTGCTGGCCGGGCTGTTGACGGTGCTGCCTGCAAACGTGCTCTCCGCGCTCGACCTCAACTCGGTCGTTGGGATGATGGCTTTGGTTAGACGGATTTCGTTGAGCACGTTGTCCCATACGCGGGGAGCCACTGGCATCACCGATGCGGCACCAAGTCGTGCCGCTGTTGCAAAATGCTGGGCCAATTCCGCTTGGCAAAGCACGCAGTGTTCCAAGTGCAGTTCTACGAGTTCCGATTCCGCATCGTTTACGGAGTGCACCGCGTAGGCACCGAGAAGCTCGCCAACGTGTTCATGCAAACTTTGGACTTTGGGCCAGTTCATGTTCAATGGGTCGGCCTGCGATTGATTGACAAGTTCATTTGCTGGTTGATTCTCTGAGGACGAATCGCCGATGTTTGGATGTTGATTGCTCATTGCGGTGTCCCTGGCTTGGCCTCGGCAGCTGGTGTCGTTGGGGTGCTGCTCTTCCCGGTTGTTTGCGCGGTTGGCTTTGTTTGCGTTATTTGGTTCGTTTGCGTTGTTTGCGTTGTTTGCGCTGTTTGCGCTGGTGAGTTGACGGTAGGGGGCGTCGCATCATCTCCGTTGAGTAGCGTATGAAGCCGCCGTAGGCCGGATCGAATTCTGGTTTTGATCGTGCCTTCCGGAACATCGAGCAGAGTTGCAACTTGGCGGTAGGTATGGCCTTGGAAGTACGCCAACTCAATGGCTTCGCGTTCTGGTAGTGAGATCTGACTCATTGCGCTGGCCACTCGTTGCACGTCGATAAGGCTCATCATTTCCGCATCAACATCAGGGGCAAACGGATCGTGTCCTCGCGAGACCTTCTCCTCACGCTGCGCACGAGCTGTATGCGAACGGATCATATCGACTGATCGTCCGTGGGCTTGCGTGAGCAGTAGAGTTTGGAGTGATCCGCGAGTTCCGTCAAAACGATTTGGCTCTCGCCACAGTTTCACGAAAACGTCTTGGCAAACGTCTTCGGCCCGGTTTTCGTCGCCCAAGATCCTGCGTGCCAATCCGGAAACGGCAGTGGCATGACGACGAAACGCTTCGCTTAAGGCCCGTTCATCGCCGGAGGCAATCGCTGCTACCAGGGCAACGTCGCTCAATGTAGTTAGTTCTGTTCCCATCACTTGTTCTTCGATGCCACTCACCTCCTGGATTGGATTTGTTTTGGATTTGTTTGGATCTTTTCGAAAATTCTTCGGGCCTGAGATAGTTCAACACACAAGCAAAGCAATCGGTGGTTCCAAGCAAACGAAAAATGCCCGCCAAACATGGCGGGCACTTCTCTTTTTGGAGGCACAAGGCCCACACAACCGAACCCTCCCGTCGGCTACGTGACCAAGTGCATGTGGTTCATGTGGTTCATGTGGTTCACGTTTTGACTAGCGAACCAACTCTTAAGCCTTAGGGAAGCAGGACGCTATCGATAAGGAAGACGGTGCCGTTGGCTACCTGCACGTCGGCCAGAACCGTTTTTACTTGACCATTGATGGTGACCGTTTTGCCGCTTACGGCGATGGAGAGGGTCTTACCGTTGATGGTCGTCAGTGTTGGCATTTTGGCCAAATCAGCGCTCGACAGTTTCTTGCCTGCAATCACGTGGTAAGTGAGAATTGAGGTGAGCTTGTCTTTGTTCTCTGGCTTTACCAATGTCTCCACGGTGCCGGCCGGCAGCTTTTCGAAGGCCGAGTTGATGGGCGCAAAGATGGTGAATGGTCCGGGGCCGTTCAGGGTGTCGACGAGCCCTGCCGCTTTTACTGCCGCTACCAAGGTGGTGAGCGCAGGGTTATTGGATGCGGCTGTGGCCGCTGGGTCTTGAGCCATACCGGCGAGGCTTCCCTTACCGGTAGCTGGTACACCTACGGATGCTGCATCGGCTTCAGTAGCAATTGGGGTGGCCGCTACAGCAACGGTTGTTGGTGTAGCGGGAGCAGGCTTGGCTGGCATGAGGACACTGTCGATGATGAACACGGTGCCGTTGGCAACCTGTACGTCGGCGAGCACCACGTTGGTTGAGCCGTTGATGGTGATTTTCTTACCAACGGTTTTGATCTTGAGCGATTCACCATTCACAGTCGTGAGTGTGCTGACCTTTGCCAGGTCCTTGCTGGAGAGCTTCTTTCCACCAATCACGTGGTAAGTGAGAATCGAGCTCAAGGTTGGAATGTTCTCTTTCTTCACCAACGTGTCAACGGTGCCTGCGGGAAGTTTTGCGAAAGCCGAGTTGGCCGGGGCAAAGATGGTGAACGGGCCGGGGCCGTTGAGCGTGTCAACGAGTCCTGCGGCCTTTACTGCGGCAACCAAGGTGGTGAGCTGCGGGTTGTTGGATGCTGCGGTCGCTGCGGGGTCTTGAGCCATACCCTTGAGGCTGCCCTTACCCGTGGCGGGGATGCCAACCTTGAGGGCATCGGATTGTGCGGCGACCGGTGCCGTTGCCTTTTTTGTGGCCGCCGAAGCGTTTGAGGCGCTCAACCATGAAGAGCCGAGAAGAGCGACGGTGACTGCGGTGGCCGCAACTGCCGAGCGACGACGAGCCGATCGGTTTGGTGAGTAGGTGTTTGCGACTTCTTGGTTGGTGATGATGGTGGTGTTCATGATGTCCTTTCGATGACTGTCGGGGGTGAGCAGTCGAGGGTGGTAAAGAATCGGTTGGGCAGGAGGCCGGCGGCTTTCTGCGTGGTTACAACTGTTCTTCGACACCCAAATCGAGTTGGATTGGAACTTTGAAAATGTTTCTATCTGGGAATCCTGGCCACGTTCGTTGTTGTCAAACGCATTAGCATGTGCACTCAACATGTGCGGTTGGCGTTCCGCACTAACCATCCAGAATCAGCTTTCTCGAAAGACGACCGACAAAAACTGGAACGGACCTCACCACCCCATCAAGGACGGGGCTAGGGAATACTTGGATCAACGAGGTGAGTGAGTCGGTTGGAGGCACTCTCCAGCCAACCGAACTCCCCGCCGGTTACAGCTTGCCCGTGATCCCCAGCAGACCGGCCATCAGCCCGAAAATGGTCGCCACTACTGTGATGAGCGCGACGAAAAGCTGCCGGGTCTGCTTGCGAACCTCGGTGGTGAACTCCGTCCGCAGAGCACCGATTTCCGACCTCAAAGAACCATTCTCAGCCGTCATATCGTCACGCAAAGCACCGATTTCCGACCTCAAAGAACCATTCTCAGCCTTCATATCGTCACGCAAAGCACCGATCTCCGACTTCAGCTCCGTCCGCAAAGAACCAATCTCCGACTTCAGCTCCGTCCGCAAAGAACCGATCTCCGACTTCAGCTCCGTCCGCAAAGAACCGATCTCCGACTTCAGCTCAGACCGAAAGTGGTCCTTCAACTCATCTTTGATGTCCTGCATGTCGCTTCGGATGGCCATTTCCATGACCCGCAGTTCATCGCGAGTGGCCAGCTGCCCATCAAGGTTCAACGCCGTCGCCAGCACATTTGCCTCCTCTTTCCCGATAGCCCCTGCTAGAGAGGTCACCATCTTCGCACGTTCGATCTCACTAATCGAGGCCATGACAGCCCCCTTCACTCGCACCTGAGGGCCAAGGCCCAAACGCCACACGAGGAACAAGCGATTCGCCAGCCCCGAAAGCCGCCACATCATGCCCAGCCCGGTATGACAATTTTCGAACCCTACGTGGCTGTCAAGCAATATGCAGATCCCCGTCTTTGCGAAAAGATTGCACATCAGCCAACGGATCACTTCGCCGCCCTTTCGGGGGCGGCCTCCATCGCGGCGGTGAGTCCCAGCGGAGTAACAATGCCCTTACCAAGGCTTCGCCGCCCTTTCGGGAGCGGCCTCCATTGCGGCCAGGTTGCCGGTTCGGCAGGAATTGATGATGCGTTACGGCTTCAACAGTTCAGAGCTTGCCGGTAAGCCCAAGTAAACAAGCGATCAACCCGAAAATCGTAGCTAACAGTGCAACGAAAAGCTGCCTAGTTTGCCTTCGAACTTCGGTGGTGAATTCAGTGCGCAGCGAACCGATCTCAGAGCGAAAATGGACCTTCAACTCGTCCTTGAGGTCTTGCATTTCACTACGAATAGCCATTTCCATGACGCGCAATTCATCTCGCGTTGCCAACTGGCCATCAAGGTTCAACGCTGTAGCAAGCACATTTGCCTCCTCGTTCCCAATCGCTGACGCCAACGACGTAATCATCTTCGCAGGTTCAATCTCACGTATGTGAACCACGAGCGCCTGTTTGAAGACAACGCTCAGTTACATGTCACCCGAGTAGCCATCACTCAAGCCTGTCACGCCGCCGATCTAGCCGCCCGACGTGCCAGAACCCCTCTTCGTACTGCAGAAGCACGTTACCGGCTAGAAGCTCTCTGTGATGAAATTCGTCGTATTGAAATGGAAAACCGAAACGTTCAATTCGAAGAATCCAGCGCCGCCAACCACTCGACGAAGCTTTCAATCCAAACTCCCAGAGCAAAGACATCAGATCAATTGGCCGACGAGTTTTTGGAAGGTGCCGCTCTAAATCTCAGCACCGCACTCCCAGGCCGAAAGCAAAGCGCACCAAAAGTTCCTGTGCTCAAAGACCCGAGTTCTCTGTTCGAGTGTCAACCAGTCGGCTCCCCGGAGAAACCTATTGACGAAGTGCTGCTAACGAAAGCAATCATCGGTGGACATATCAATGATCTGATCACCATGGAAGTTTCATCCCGAAGTTATCTAACACAACTGCAATTAGGACACGAACACGATGATGGAGTGCCAGCCGGTTGCTCCGTTGGGGAGTGGTGCGGTGCGCTCTTCGACTTGCAGCTTGCCGTTGGCGTCGGTGGCTCGAACGGCGATGTCGTGGCGACCCGTTGGGGCATCCCATTTGTAGGACCATTGCCGCCAGGTGTCTTTGGATTGTGCGTCGGCCAAATCCGCTTCGAACCACTCACCGCTGTCAATACTGAGTTCAACTTTCGAAATGCCAACGGTTTGTGACCAAGCCACGCCGGCAATAGCTGCGGGGCCGGCAGGAATCGTGGCCAAACCTCGCGGAACATCAATGCGTGACGCCATTTTTATCGGGGCTTCCTTCGAGTAACCGCGAGGCACCCAGTAGGAATTGAAAGCCTCCATGGTGGTGAGCTCAATTTCGGTCAACCATTTCGTCGCTGATACGTACCCATACAATCCAGGCACAACAAGCCGAGCAGGGAAACCGTGACGAAACGGAAGCGGCTCGCCATTCATCGTCAAAGCCACAAGGGCATCGCGATCCATAGCCGCCGAGACAGGAAAACCAGAAGTCCATCCGTCGACGGAACGCCCAACAATTTGC
>JAYTWN010000028.1:0-15012 GCA_043743435.1 Acidimicrobiia bacterium | reverse complement strand
CACCCCAACTCCGCAGTTGGTTCTTCGGCGGTGCCTGAGCTCAGCGAGTTGCGGGCCGAGTGGATGCGCATGGTCGGTTCGGGTGTGCCGGGATATGTGACTCCCAAGATCGCCGTTGGCGCAGTGGTGGGGAATGACAAAGGTGAAATCCTGTTAATCCAGCGCTCCGATTCCGGCCACTGGCTCTACCCCACTGGTTGGGCCGACATTGGCTATTCAGCATCGGAAGTCGCCGTCAAAGAAGTTGCCGAGGAGACGGGGATCGAATGTCAACCCGTTGGCGTGATCGGGATTTATGACGGTTTGCGACTGGGTTTCACCTCCGTTCCGCTGTACTCAATCGTGTTCTATTGCCGGGCTACAGGAGGTGCACTCAACCCCCATCCTCTGGAAGCCCAAGCGGTGGGTTGGTTCGCTCAAAATGCTCTACCGTCGCCCATTGTGAGTGTGGATCGTTGGGGTGCCCACGCTTTTGCGGCCATTCGTGGCGAGAACCCTCCGGTGATGTTCGATCTTCCCCGTTCCCCAGTGTGGCGAGGTTCGGCCGAATAGCCCCCAGCTGCGTCAGCAGGTTGGGCGGTTCCGGGAATGTCGCCCACTTACGCCGATTTTCGGGCTTAGTGGGCGACATTTCGATTGACACCCTTCTCGATGCAGATCCGACTCTGAACCCGAGCCAGTGAATTTGGTCCCCTTTCGGGCCACTTAACGACCCGTCAACCACAAGACCGCTAGGTTCGGGCGACGTGACCAAACCACGTGCTCTGCTGTCCGTTTATGACAAGACCGGCGTGGTGGATTTCGCCCGTTCGCTCGTGGAACTGGGCTTTGAGGTGGTTTCGAGCGGTGGCACTTCAGCAGCCCTTGCGACTGCGGGTGTGGAGCACCTTTCGGTTGAGGACGTAACGGGGTTTCCCGAGATGCTCGATGGCAGAGTCAAGACGTTGCACCCTCGTTTGCATGGCGGCATCTTGGCAGATCGGTCCAAGCCTGAGCATCTAGCTGCCATTGCTGAGCACGACATTGCTCCGATCGACATTGTGGCGTGCAATCTCTATCCGTTCACATCGAACCCTTCGATTGAGTTGATCGACGTTGGTGGCCCATCGATGGTTCGTGCCGCAGCTAAAAATCATGGCGCCGTCACCGTATTGGTTGATCCCGCCGACTATGTAACAGTTTTACGTGCACTTACTATTTCTCAAGTAAGTGGTGCCGCTCACCCAACCGTCGACGATGCCACCCGTCAACATTTGGCCTCTAAAGCCTTCGCCCACACGGGTGAATACGACACCGCGATTGCCGCATGGTTCGCCGCCGGTTCACCTTCAGAGCCTCTGGCTGCCGACCGTGCCGACCGTGCCGACGCCGCCGACGCGGCCGACGCCGTTTTGCCCTCACGCCTCACGTTGACCCTTGAGCGAGCCGAAGTTCTTCGTTATGGCGAAAATCCTCACCAACGCGGAGCTCGCTATCGCACGGTAGGTACTTCACAGGCCCCTGGCTGGTGGGATTCCATGGTGCAGTATGGCGGCAAGGAAATGTCGTACCTGAACGTCTTTGATGCCGACGCTGCCTGGCGTTTGGTCCATGATCTCGGGCATGGGTCTGGACAGGGATCTGGGAATGGTGCCGCTGCGGCCATTATCAAGCACGCCAATCCGTGTGGTGCCGCAGTCGCATCGGATCTGGGGACCGCGTACAACCTCGCCCATTCGGGTGATCCCGTATCAGCATTTGGTGGCGTTGTCGCTTTCAATCAACGAGTTACCCTGGCTGTCGCTGAAGCGCTTGCCCCCATCTTCTCTGAAGTAGTAATCGCACCTTCGTACGACGAGGATGCACTAAGCGTACTTACGGCCAAGAAGAATCTGCGGGTATTGTCAGCTCCAGCACCCCACGTTTCGGCCTTACAGATTCGCACTATAGATGGCGGGCTGTTGATCCAAGAAGCCGACGATGTGGCTGCCGAAGCCATTGCTCGTCGTGATTGGCGGGTAGCTGGCAGGGTGCAACCCACCGAGGTGCAGTGGCAGGAAATGAGCTTTGCGTGGAAGCTCAGCGCGCATGTTTCTTCGAACGCCGTTGTGCTCACCAATGCAGGACAGGCAGTAGGTATTGGCGCTGGCCAGCAGAGCCGGGTGGATGCGGCGCAGATTGCCGTTCGCAAGGCCGGTGATCGAGCCAAGGGTGGCGTTTGTGCGAGCGACGCGTTCTTCCCGTTCCGCGACGGTCTTGATTTGGTGGCCTCTACCGGTATCAGTGCCGTGATCGAGCCCGGTGGCTCAGTGCGTGACGATGAGGTAATCGAAGCCGCGAACGAACACAACATCGCCCTGGTCTTCACCGGCCGCCGCCACTTCAAACACTAGTGCAGGGAAGCGTGCGCCCTTCCTGTAAAAATATTCAATCAGCTGGAGAAATGCACGTCGGACACACGGGCCCAAACTGCGATTCACTGCACTAGTGCACGCGTTCGATGATATTAATGGTGCCGTACACCACCTCAATTAAGATAAGTACGATTACTATGAGCTCAAGGCGTCGCGAGGTGTTGGCGTCGGCTTCGTCGGAGAGCATCGAGTATGTGCGGTACATCACTTCGAGTTTGTGTTCGGTGGCCGCAGCAACTTCCGTGGCACGAAACACTCGCATGGCTCCCCGGTAAATGGCAGCGTAGTAGAGGTCTTCGGTGACTTTGATGGCAGCACCAACTCGTTCGATGACTTCGGAAAACGAAAGGTGCTCAGTCAGGAGGTCTCGGCGAAGCTCATCGTACTTTTTGTTCGCTTTGTTGCCCGGATCTCGTCGGCCGGAAAGCTGCTTGTGCATGCGGTTGATGCGGTCATCGAGCTGACGGTCGTAGTAGGCCAACTCCAGCACCTGAGCGAGGGCAAACTCAAGGAGGCTGGTGGCGTCTTCGGTTCCATCAGGATCGTACACAAGGGCTTGGTCGTATCCGATTACCACGAGATCATTGGTTGAGTATGAGTAGGAAGACCTGAGCAGTTCATCGCGGAGTTGTTGGGAAAACTCGTCGGATTCGCCAAGCAGGAGCGAAGGCAAAGATGGATGTGCGCTTACGGTGCTGGCCTTTACGGGGCCGTCGGACTCGAACCCGCGAATGGCGTAGATGGTGAGCGTTTCTTGCGAATCGTGAATGCTGGGGTTGACTAACCCAACGCGCATCGCTTCAACAGCTACCGAGGCGTCTTCCACCATCCACCGTTCCAGATCGGCGCGCATCTGTTCGCCCTCTAGCTCAACGGAGAGTGCTGCGAGTTGGTCAAAAGACGTACCCGATGGAACAGTTAGTGCCCATACGATTGTCATCACGCCAAAGTCATACGCCTTGGCTATTACGCGAACCGGCCATTCACGATCGTTCAGCAACAACTCACGGTCGCTTAGCCCCGCAGAGACTGGTGGGTTGGTAAACACCACACCGTCACGTTGACGTTGCAACCGCAATCGAGCAACCCCGTCACCGCTGCGGTTGGCCGATCGAAGTTCGCGTTCCACCGCCGCCAAATCGACGGAATCGGCCACATCGAAGAGTCGGTACAACAGAATCTGGCCTGCGGCTACCGTCAGCTCTTGGTCGATCACCACGGGAACGGCCGGAATCTGCGCGAGTTCCGTAGGCGAAACCGGCTCATTCGATTCGGTACTCATGCCTCCACCGTAGATCGCTACCTCCTTTGATTGGTGGCGGGGACCCATTCGAATCCAAACCCGGCATGAGGGCTGGTATGCGGTGCTGGGGTGGCGCCATTACGATGTTTGTCCATGTCCAAAGCTCCAGTCCATGTCACCGTTACCGGCGCTGCCGGCCAAATCGGTTATTCGCTCCTGTTTCGTATCGCATCCGGTGCCCTACTTGGCTCGGATCAGCCGGTAGTTCTTCGCCTGCTTGAGGTTGAGCCGGCCATGAAGGCCCTCAATGGCGTGGTGATGGAACTCGATGATTGCGCTTTTCCGCTCCTGGCCGGCGTTGAGGCCACCAGCGATTTGAACCATGCCTTCGCCGGCACCAGCTGGGCCATGTTGGTTGGCGCTATGCCTCGCAAGGCCGGTATGGAACGCGGCGATTTGCTCAGCGCTAACGGTGGCATCTTCAAGCCCCAAGGCCAAGCCATCGCCGCCAACGCCGCCAGTGACATCCGGGTGGTTGTCGTCGGCAATCCTTGCAACACGAACTGCTTGATTGCCCGGTCGAACGCCAAGGACATCCCGGCTGACCGTTGGTTCGCCATGACCCGTCTCGATCAGAACCGTGCCAAGGCCCAATTGGCCGCGAAAGCTGGCGTCACTATCACCGATGTTTCCCATGTCACGATTTGGGGTAACCACTCCGCTACCCAGTACCCCGATGCTCGTAATGCCACTATTGGCTCAAAGCCCGTGTTCGAAGTCATCAGCGACCATGGGTGGCTCGACGGCGATTTCATCTCGACCGTACAAAAGCGTGGTGCCGCCATTATTGAGGCCCGCGGACTTTCGTCGGCTGCATCGGCTGCAAACGCCGCAATCGATTCGGTTACCAGCATCTGGAACCCCACCGCAGCTGGCGACGTTGCTTCCCTTGCGGTCATCTCCCGTGGCGAATACGGCATTCCCGAGGGCCTACAGTTCGGCTTCCCCATCGTGAGTGACGGCACCAACTGGTCAGTAAAAGAAGGCCTCCCGATCGACGACTTCGCCAAGGCCAAGATCGCCATCACCACCAATGAGCTCCAAGAGGAACTCGCCGAAGTAACCGCCCTCGGCCTCGTCTAGAGCAGGAAGCGGGAGTGCCGCACGTGATCGTCCTAACCACATTCCAGGCCGACGAACATGTCATGAGCGCGCTTCGGGCCGGAGCCGCCGGATTCCTGTTGAAAGACACCGCGCCGGCGGAGATCCTCAACGCCGTGCGCCTCGTGGCTGGAGGAGAAGCGATGCTCTCACCATTGGTCACCCGCACACTTCTCTCCCACCTCGGCACAAACGAAGCGACCGGTCGGCGTCGCTTCGCGGCCCAACGCCTTACCTTGCTCACAGATAGGGAGCGGGAGGTAGCGTCGGAAGTGGGGTCTGGCGCATCCAATGCCGAGGTGGCAGCATCTCTGTTTATGAGCGAGGCCACCGTCAAAGCGCACGTCTCACGTCTCCTCAACAAGCTCGAAGTCACCAACAGAGTGCAAATCGCCATTCTCGTCCACGACGCCCAATCGTGACGTTGATCGCACTCGCTGTTCGCGCTCTCTCAGGCGGTGCCGCGCCGGAAACTCTGTTAGCGCGACCCTTAGGTGCGTTTTGTGAAGCGCACCGAATAGTGGTGTGCAAGGTGTAAGACTTGGTTGGGAGTGTCCTGGCGTGCAGGGCACAAAGGAGTTCAACACATGTCGCTATTGGAAGCAGCACCAAAACGGCTGGGTGGTTTCAGCCTCGAGGGCGCCCGTGCCATGCGGGCCAACAAGGTTTATGACAAGTTGGCGTTTCTTGTCGGCATCACGGTCGTTAGCGCGGTCGTCACGATGCCTATGGTTTCACGGAGCACGTCGCTCCAAAAGTTGGTTGTTCCCGCCATGCTGATCGCCTTGGGTTGTTCGTTGGCCGGTACCTTCAAGCCTGCGTTGGCTCAAAAGGTCGCCCCTGTTTACGCATTGCTGCAAGGTGTGGTTCTCGGCGCGATCTCCAAGGCCTACGCTACGGCGGTTGGCTCAAGCATTGTCCCGATGGCAATCGTCGCTACCGCAGCGATTTTTGTGGGTTGTCTGGTCGTGTTCCGCAGTGGTTTGGTGAAGGTCACGCCCAAGTTCGTGGGCATGATCAGCATCGCCAGCATCGCGCTGTTCGCTTGCTACATGGCATCGTTCCTGGGCCTCAACATCCCCGGTATCCGCGACATTGGTGGCGGCAAGGCCATGATTTTTGGCGTTATTGGTTTGGCCATCGGCATTGGCTCGTTGTTCATCGATTTCGACCGGGTCCAAAAGATGGAGACCGGCGAGAGCATGAGCAACTCGGCTGAATGGTACCTAGCATTCCAGCTTCTGCTGAGCCTCGTGATGGTTTACCTCAACGTGCTGCGCATCTTGGCTTCAAGCCAAAGCCGTCGATAACTAGAACGGGGGCGCTAGCTCCCAAGCAACAAGTTTTCGAAGTGCCCCGCGATCATGCGGGGTACTTTGTATTTCAGAACCAAACGCAGGTTATGCCCGCACGTCGGTGTAGTCCGTGAAGCCACTAGGGGCATGCGGTCCGCTGATGAGCATTTCCAAGATACCCATTCCGTGCGCCTCCACCCCCGTGTTGCAATCGGTGCGTTTCACGTGCGACAGGATCTGCACGTGGTTGTTGGCAAGGTCTGCTTCGTTGACGTCGGCCAACACGATCGAATCATGCGTGCGCTCATCGGGGCCGACGAACATGCCATGACCCCACGTTGGATGCGTGTAGCCAATTCCATGCATATAGAAAGTGAGTGCGCTTTGTAGTTCGAATCGAAAGGCGGAGGTCGGAGAATCAAACCGTGTATCAAATCCATCAGCATGACGAGAACCGGGTCGCCACGCGATCTCATACGTGTGCGTACCATATGTCGCAAGTCCTGGTTCGACGATACTCATGAGCCCCACGGGTCGAGTTTCTGGAGTTCCCAGAATTTCCGGTGGTGCATCAACCAACGAGATGGCAGCGTTTTCGTGCCAACGAGATCCATCAGCGTTTTCGTTGACATCAAAGATCACGTTGCAATCGGGAAAGTTCATCGGTGCCCACAGCCAGTAGAACGTGGGCATGGGACCGTCGGGTGCTTGGTTCAGTTCGCGCGCTCCAATCGGACGAATACCCCACGACCGATCGCGTGTGCCCAGCCAAACCTCGCGAGTCACCGCCAGTCGACGTCCGCCAACCTCGATGAAACCTTCCCACGTGCCATTTTGTGTGAGGCGGGTGATATCAAAAACGGTCAGTTGCCCGGGTGCCCATCGGTAGTGCGGTTCTTCAAAATGCGGCCCGCGAGCTACGAAGGTCAACTCGGCTTTGATCCCCGCTTCAGGTGCATCGATCAACACTTTCAGAGAACGCAACGGTTCGATGATGGATATCGTCACCGGACCACAACGCAGATTCAACCGGTCTGCGCCCATGAGCCGTGAGCCCCGCACGTTGTGTTGCACGCCGTCGACGATCACGCTGAATGCGGCATCTACCAAGTTTCGCCCTGGGTAGGTGCCAAATGCTGCGGCGAAGTACACGCTCCCGGCATCGTCGCCCATGGTTGGGTAACCGCAGAAGAAGAACCGGTCATAAAGATTGCGATCGGTGCCCGGATCACGAAACGGGCGCGAGGTTTGGTGCAGTGGATAGTCGTCGGCGGCGGTAATCACGCCACTTTTCTAGTCCAGCGAAGCCAAAGGCACCATTGCTCGGGGGTCTTTTGGCCCTTAGAGTTTCACTACGGTGACGTGATATCGCTCGATAATGGTGGGGCGATGAACCAGGAACCGGAACGATCAAATCCCTACGTGAAACGTTGGCTCACCGTGCCGCGACCGAAAGTGCCCGTCCGTTTACTCACCGGCGTTGGGGTTCTCGCCCTCCTCGCCGTTTTGGCCATCGTGTTGGTGATGAACAGCCAACAATCCACCGACGATGTTCGCCGCGCCCAAAGAGCGCCAATCCTGAAGCCCATCACGGCCAAGTTGGTTCGCCAGGTCCTTGAGGTTTCCTTCATGGATGCTCAGGCCTCCTACCGGTTCAGCGATCCCCGTCCAGTAACGCTGGCGGGTTCTTTGGCCAAGAGCGGTGCCACACAGGTGGTCACGCAGGCTCCTGTGGACGGACAAACCATTTCCGACAACCGCGTCATAATGAACGTGGCCGGGCGTCCGGTGATCAGTATCCAAGCGGATCCAATCTCGGAGTCGGGTTCGCCGTGTGTTGACACCGCTCAAGGAGCAACGAACGGGAAAGCCAACACCAATGCCGATACGAATGCCGACGACAGACCGTGCGCAGTTGTTCCCATGTATCGAGATTTGCGTCCCGGCGATAAAGGTCAAGATGTTGCTCAGCTTCAGAGTGCCTTGAAACGTCTCGGGTTTTTGGCAGAAGTAAACGGCCGTTTCGAAACCGCAACATCCACTGCCGTTTCAGCTTGGTACGCAAGTTTGGGGTTGGAGTCATTTGATGCAACGCAAACCAACACCGGCGCACCAGCCACAAACGCTGCCGGGCCGACTTCGTCACCCGAACAGTCGGTGCTCTCAACCGACCGGCAAGCCGGATCGGGAGCACCATCCGGGGTGATGGTTCCCGCGAACGAAGTGTTGTTCTTCGGTGAGCTTCCCCAGCGTGTCGATGAAGTCAAAGTTGTTGTTGGTGGCACCGTCACCTCGCAACCCGTATTCACCACCAGTGGAACCAAGCTTGTGGTGGCATCGCAAGTTCCTGTTGAAAAGCTTCAGTATGTGCGCGTAGGAACGAAAGTTTCACTCGTTGACCAGAATGCCGCGGTGAGTGCAGGAACAGTCAATCGAGTAGCTACAAGACCGGGAGGGGCGGCAAGCGAGGGTCTCTATGCTGTCGAGATTGGCGTTACCGGTTCGGGAACACCACAATCTCAGGGAACGGTGGCGGGCTTACCGGTGACGGTGAATTACCCGGTAACTCGCTCATCAGAACCACTCCTCACCGTGCCCGTTACCGGACTGTTCCCTTGCTCCAACGCCGAACCCGGTACCGAATGCTTACGGGTTACCAACGATTCCACCGAGGCTTTTTACGAGGTTCGCGTCGTGCGGATCATGACGTCATCGAACGGTCTAGTGGGATTCAATCAGTCGGTTGCTTCGGTCAGCCAGGGCGACGTCGTCCTCATCAACAACCCAGCGCCAAGCACGAGCGAAGCCAGCCCTGGACCCGAAGACCTCGGGGAGTACTCAATAACGCCCGCAACCGTCAAGGGCTCCCCGGTGCCAGCAACAATCCCCGCGTCATGATCGCGCCCATCATCATCGGACCGGCATGAGCGCGCCTCACACAATCGCACCGAGGCCTCCCGTTATCAAACTTGAGAACTTGGCCAAAACCTATCCAGCGACGAGATCGCAGCCAGCGGTTCGCGCGCTTCACGATGTCAACCTCCGTATCGATCTTGGTGAGTCTTGCGCCATCGAAGGCCCCTCGGGGTCGGGGAAGTCGACGTTGTTGAACCTTCTGGGCTGCCTTGACAGCCTTACCATGGGCACATACGAACTCAATGGCGTTGATGTAAACGGCCTGAACGACAACCAACGCACGGCATTACGTGGCTCGACCATTGGGTTTGTGTTTCAAGCATTTCATCTACTGAGCAATCGCACGGTGCTTGACAACGTCACGCTGGCCTCGCTGTATGGCACCAACATGACCCCGTTGAGAACACCCGATCAGGTGCACGCCGATGCGCTCGCAGCGATTGATCGCGTGGGTCTGGGTGATCAGGTTCTTCAGGAAACGCAAACCTTGTCGGGCGGCCAAAAACAACGCGTTGCTATCGCCCGAGCCATTGCTACAAAGCCCTCGCTGATCCTGGCCGACGAGCCGACCGGCAACCTCGATCCCGAAAGTACCGAAGGGGTGGTTGATCTCCTCGTCGACCTAGCGGCCGATGGTCTCACTGTGGTCATCATCACCCACAGCCCCACGATTGCGTCGCGCTTTTCCCAACGAGTAACCATCCGTTCCGGGACACTGCAATGAGTCCCCAGTCCGGCTTGCCGGTTGGAAAGGATGACCTGGCGGGACTCGAAGCGAAGCGCAGTTGGGGCCCGCCAGCATCAGGAAGTCTTGCCACCTACCGGGCTCGTCCGGTGCTTTCCAACAAAAGCTTGCTCCGTGAGGTGTATTCCAGCCTCCTGCAACATCGCAAGCGGGTCGTGGCCACCATGGCTAGTGCATCAATTCGCATCTTTGGGCTGGTCGCGGGGATCGGGATTTCAACAACACGCGATGCCCAAACACTCAACCGATTCGATACGCTCGCCGCCACCCATTTGAGCGCTCGAGCACAACCAACGCAATTCTCCAGTTCCACCATAAGAATTCCGTCGGATGCTGAAGCGCGGGTTGAGCGTATCAACGGTGTTGTAACTTCCGGCCTCTATACATCAGTACGTGCGCCTGCATCAAACGCCGCCGGGCCGACTTCGTCACCCGGACGGACGGTGCCCTTAACCAACCGGCAAGCCGGATTGGACGCACCTACGAATTCACTATCGCGCTCTCCGGCTTCCCCTCGGGTTCGTTCCACACCCCGAGAGAGCGATACTGCTGCGCCAGCCTCGCCTACCCTAGTTCGCGCATCCTCGCCCGGACTGTTCCCTGCCATTGGTGCCTCATTCAGTACGGGCCGCCCCTTTACGGCAAATCACAACACCCACGCCGACCGGGTCTGCGTGATTGGGTTACGAGCGGCCAACAAGTTGGGCATCGCCACGTTGTACAACAGACCATCGGTGTACATAGGTTCCAACAGTTTTGAAGTGTTGGGCATTCTCGATGATTCCGTCACGAAACCTGAGCTTCTTGATGCCGTCATCCTTCCCCTTTCGACCGCCGAGCAGTTTTACCAAACCTTCGATCCTTCACTGGAGATCCAGACTTCGGTCAACGCTACGAATCTCAAGCCCGGTGTTCTCCGTCGACAAATCCAACTCACCCTGGATAACTCTTTCCCCAACGCCATCACCGTGACCCAGCCAGCCAGTCTCACCAACGCGGTTCGCGATCAGGTGTCGGGTGATCTCAGCACGGGCTTTGCTCTGCTCGCCGGCCTCCTCGCGGCCCTCACCACCGCCACTATTGCCATCTCCACATCCTCGGCTCTGCAGACGCGAACCCATGAGATTGGTCTTCGTCGCGCCCTTGGAGCGGCACGCAAACACATCCGACAGCAGATTATTTTGGAGGCAACGGTCACCGGTAGCGCTGCGGCCATTGTGGGCACACTCGCAGGCTTGTTGGCTACGTTGGCTTGGGCGCAACACAATCATTGGAAGGTCGTGTTGGATAGTTTCACCATTCCCGGTGCACTGGTTGCCGGTCCGCTTGTAGGCATCCTCGGAAGTATCTGGCCCGCTTGGAAAGCCTCACGCCAACAACCGGCTGACACCCTCAGAAGCATGTAGGTGAACAGTCACGATGCATTGCCGCGCATTCCCAAAAAGGTAACGACGTGATTGAAGCGCCCAATCATCGCAACGTTTCCGCTGCCGACGAGCGCCGCCACAAGCCCGAGGGCACAAGTCTTTGGTGGGGAGAGTCATGGGGGTTCACCTTCACCACCCGTACTGGCGAGGGTAAAGCCCTCGGTGGTTTCACGCGCATCACGGTGTACCCCCGTCAGCAGAAGTGTTGGTTTTGGGCAGGGA
Source organism: Acidimicrobiia bacterium (assembly GCA_043743435.1). Lineage (GTDB taxonomy): Bacteria > Actinomycetota > Acidimicrobiia > Acidimicrobiales > JANYDT01 > JANMZO01. The sequence continues at coordinate 3,610 of JAYTWN010000028.1, read as the reverse complement.
TTGCGGGTGAGGACCAGTCGTACGTGTTGTGCCGGGATCACGATCTGGCCCTACCCACAACATCAGTTTTAGAACTACGCGGCGGATCGCTATGGACCCATGCTATTTGCGAAACCCCGTTGGAGCACTGGACTGTAGCCATGGAAGCGTATGCCCTATCCTTCGACGATCCCTTCGAAGCGTGGCGAACCGAACACGGTGATCGCGTTGGATTGGCGTTCGATTTAGAGTGGGAATCGGTTCAAAACGAGGCATTCAAAAATCCATCTGCACACACATCTTCGATTCGTTACGACATGCCGTGTGAAGTAAACGGGATTCTGCAACTGGGCGACGATGAGTGGACCATCGCCGCCACCGGTTGGCGCCATCACGAGTGGGGAATTCTTGATTGGTCAACCGTTGCTCCGTATCGGAGATCGAACGACTTCACGTCCCAGAACACCCATTTCCTGGCAGAAGCACCGGTACAAATCGAACTACCGACGGCAGAACCGAAACGATTGCTCTTCACCTTGGAACAAGGCACCGGCGGAGAAAGCAAAACTCTGGGTTGGGTCGAGACCATTCAGGAAACACCTCCTAACTAGTGTGCGCGTAAATCATTGCGTAGTGTCCTGGTGGCACTTTCCGCGTTGGTGCTGGCAAGGCAACCCAAACTCGCACTCGCTCTGCACGTTTCTGAGGTTGACCCGATCGTCGGCTGACGTACCTTCTTGCTTTAGGCGAAGGCAAGGTGCAGTCCGCCGCCTGCTAGCGCGCAGATTCCAAGCACTCGCAGAACCGATTGCTTCAACGGAAAAACGAGAACGAAGGCCAGCACCGCAACGAGAAATGCCCGGAGCGTGAAGGACGACCAGATCGGAAGATTCACGCGTAGCACACCATTTTCATACGTGCGCGTACGAGCAAACAGCGTGTGGATGGAAAAGTAGATCGACAGGTTGGCGATCACCCCCACAACCGCAGCGGTGATGGCGGTCAGCGAGGCGGATAGTCGTTTGTTGTTCCGTAGCTTTTCAATGTGTGGTGCGCCCAGAAACACAAAGAGGAAACAGGGAACGAAGGTGACCCACACGGTCAGTGTTGCTCCGGTAAGGCCAGCAACCCAAGGGTTAAGGGTTCCTGGGTTCCGGAACGCGCCGAGAAAGCCGACGAATTGCACCACCATGATGAGCGGCCCCGGGGTTGTTTCGGCGAGCGCCAGGCCATTGACCATTTCACCGGCACGCAGCCAGCCATAGGTTTCAACGGCGCGCTGAGCCACGAAGGACAGCACCGAGTAGGCACCTCCGAACGTCACTACAGCGGCACCCGAAAAGAAGATGCTCTGTTTGGAGAACACGTGGGATCGTCCAAGCGTCAGGGTTACCACCACGATCGGAGTTGCCCAAAGCACCGCGCTCACCAACAAGATTTTGATCGCCCTTGGCCATGACGGTGCTTCGCCATAAAGGCTCTCATCGCTGATCAAGGGTGGTGCCATTTCTTTAATAGGTGCACTTATCTTTGCTACGAACAGCTCAGGGCGAGCCGAACTGGCCACAAACCCAATCAGTCCGGCACAGCCCACCACCACAGGGAAGGGAGTCTGCAACAAGAACAACGCTAGAAACGAAGCGACCGCAAGCAAGACCAACAGCGGGTTTCGCAATGCGCGCTTCGAGATCCTCCAAACAGCCTGAGAAACAATGGCGAGCACGCCAGGTCCCAGCCCGGCAAAGAGTGCGGTGACGGCCGTAGTTGCTCCCCACTGCGCGTAAATCGCAGAAAGCGCCATCAGCACCACATAACCAGGCAGCACGAACAGGATCCCGGCGATCAATCCCCCTGCGGTCCCATTGAGCAACCAACCAAGATAGATCGCTAACTGTTGCGCTTCAGGTCCAGGCAAGAGCGTGCAATAGGACAGAGCGTGCAAGAACCGTTGCTCCCCAATCCATCGACGCTCGTCGACCAGTTCGCGATGCATCACCGCGATCTGCCCGGCCGGACCGCCAAAGGTGCGCAGTGAAATGGAGAACCAAACACGCGTCGCGTCTCCTAAGGGGATCACATTTCTGATGGGCAATGAAGGCTTCATCGTTCGGCCCGATTGAGTAACGCTTTGCAATGCTCGAACATGCTATGGAACAGTAGAACACCGGGCCATCCTTTTGGATCTCCAGCCCAGGTGCCCTAACCGCGCAACGTGAGCCTGCGCGAACCACGTTTCAAGACGACGGTGTTCACATTGCGGAGCGGAAGATCACAAAGTTACCTTGTACCCGGTACCTAGCTTTTCCAACCTCGCCACAACACCATCACCACAATGCAGCCAACAGCGAAGCGCCCACGATGCATGCGGAACCGATCAGCCCGAGTGCGCCAAATCGTTCGCCGAAAAACGTCGCACCCCACACCAACGCCAACACCGGTTCCAAGGTAGCCACGACCACACCGCGGGAGGCTTCGATCCGGGCAATCCCAAGACCGTAAGCCAAGTGTCCGCCATAGGTAGACAGAACACCGAGGACGACAAGCCATCCCCAAGCCGCGACCGATTTGTGATGAAACGCAACGAAGGGCAGAAGGACCAGCGCACCAAGCGGCATGGCTAGGGCGTAAACCCCGACTGCTGAAGAACGAGCAAACAGCGGCTTGCCCAACAGATAGATGCTCGAGTACGAAAGACCCGCGGCGAGACCCCAGGCAACGGACGTAGCGGAAACACGCAAACCTGTTCCGCCCGATGCGGCAACCAACCCAACACCCAACAAGACCACGCCCACGACAACCAGTTTGGATCGAGTCCAGGCTTCGCTCAACATGGGCCATGCCAGCAACGTCACAAACGCCGGCGCGCTGTAGAGCAACACGGCAGCCAAGCTCACGCCGCCAGTGATCGTGGCCTGATTGAAGCACGCATAAAACGCAGCGACTCCAATCAATCCAAGCGCTCCAACACCCACCAAATCGTTCTGGGCCGGCGTCTTTTCCCTTCGGACCCCGGCGTGAACCGCGAACATCAACCCGCCTATCGCCGCACGCCAAAACGAGATTTCCAGCGGCTCAATGCCCAGGCGACGCGCCCTCGTCGCGAACACGCCAATCAAACTCCACGTCGTCGCCGCCACCAGCACCAGCAGGTACCCGGTTCGAGCATCGGTTCGTCGAGTAACGGGGGATTCGCGGCTCATGTTGGACAGCGAGATTACAGCCAAGGTGAAACACTCCCGATATCCAACAAACCAAGAAAAGGCGAAGCGGAAACAACAAGGCTGCCGGCCGTGAAACAAGGAATTCACAGCAAAATTGCGCCGAACTTACATTTTGTAAAGCAAGCCCCGGTACGATTTCCGCATGGTTGCCCTTGCTCCAACGTCGCTCCCCGATGCGCTCAGTGCCCTTCGTGAACATCCCGACGCTCATATCCTCGCCGGTGGAACCGATTTCATGGTTGAGGTCAACTTTGGGCACCGTCGTCCGCCCAGTGTCGTTTCGCTTCGTAACGTGCGGGAACTTCGGGCTCGCATCTGGAATGACACCACGCTGCTGCTTGGCGCCAACGTCACCTATGCCGATCTCGCCGCCCCCGATATCGCCAAACATTTCCCCGCCCTGACCGCCG
>JAYTWN010000027.1:0-8757 GCA_043743435.1 Acidimicrobiia bacterium | reverse complement strand
TTTGGTACTTTGGTTACATGATTCCCTCGGCTCGGGTTGCGGCTCCTCGTGAGCTTCCTGACTGGTTGCTTTCTCGTGGGCGACCATGGGTCAACAACGAAGAGGTTGCTACGCTCCTCGCAGTTTCGCGTGAAGAAGCAAGCCGGGTAGCTGGTCGGTGGCATGCCAGGGCGCTTGCCTTTTCACCGGCTCGCGGCCTGCAAATGCTGATCCCGGCAGAGTTCCGTTCGTGGTCGGCTGTTCCTGCAACTCATTTTGTTGACCCGATGATGAACCGCCTTGGCCACCCCTATTACGTGGGGTACTTGAGTGCTGCAGAGATTCACGGGGCTGCGCATCAACGGCCGCAGGTGTTTCAAGTCGTGACCAACCGTCGAGTGCGAGACCGTGAATTCGGTCGGGTGCGTGTCGAGTTTTTCACCTCGGCTGAGGCAGCCGACCGGCCGACCATTCGTGTCAACACGCCGACAGGAACAATGACCGTTTCGACCGTGGAAACCACAGTTCTTGACCTAGTCGCACAACCTCGACGAGGCGGAGGCACTTCGAACGTAGCGACGGTGATCGCTGAGTTCATCCAAGACAACAAACTTGACATCTCGCTCCTTGCCGACAGAGCGGTGCACTATCCGGAATCGGTGGCTCAGCGCGCCGGGTGGCTAATCGAGTTTGCATCTGAAACCGTAGGTGTAGAGATGAATACTGGCAAGCTTCATCGGCGGCTTGCTAGGAGCAGCGAACCAACGCCACTCATCTCTTCGCAGCCTCGCCGCGGCCCAATCGACCCTCGATGGAACGTATACCTCAACGATGAGATCGAGATTGACTTGTGATTCCACGTCCACACATCACTGAATGGTCTCATGTTGCTCCATGGACAACCGTCGAACAGGTGGAACAAGATCTGCTCCTGTCTAGGCTAATCATTGAAATTGCGAACGATGAGTATCTTGGAAACGAACTTGTGTTCCGAGGCGGCACATGCCTTCATAAACTTCGAGTTTCACCGCCGCTGCGTTACTCCGAAGACCTCGACTATGTCCGCCGAACCGATGGCGGTATTCGTGGCATCGTCGAGTCGTTGCGGTCAATTGGCGAGCGACTTGGGATGAAGGTCACCTACGAGATCACGAAATATCCGAAAATCAAGTTCAGTGCCCCGTTCGAGTCTGGCAGCGGCATAATGAAAATCAAGATTGAGGTCAATACATTCGAGAGGTCGCCGGCTCTTCCGCCGGAACGTGTTCCTTTCAGGGTTGAGTCCGGATGGTTCGTTGGTGCTGCCAATGTGCAAACCTTTGCAGCCGCTGAACTACTGGCGACCAAGATCCGTGCTCTGTACCAACGATCGAAAGGCCGCGACCTGTTCGATTTGTGGCTCGGGCTCACCCGCCTTGGCGTTACCCCGAGTGACCTAATCGCTGCGTTTGAGCCCTACCGGCCCGATGGAATGACGAGTGGGCTCGCAATCGCAAATCTCACAGCGAAGCTTCAGCGAAGCGAGTTCCGCGAAGACCTCGCCCGACTGACCTCGAATCAAACCACTGAATATGACATTGATGCTGCTGGATCGCTAGTAATCGAAAACGTGCTTTCGCTGGTCTAACCCTGGTCAATGATCGTCGACGCCAGTTTGCTGGTCGCCGCTGCGAACGAAAACGACCCTGATAGCCCTAAACCCCCGAGTCTAAGTCAGCCATTGAAGCAACTGGTCATGTAGACTAGTCGTATGACTCAGACGATAGCTGCTTCGGAATTCAAAACCACCTGTCTCGCCGTGTTGGATGTTGTTGCTGAATCGGCGGAGGATTTCGTCATTACGAAACACGGCCGTGCGGTAGCTCGGCTGGTCCCGATAGTGCCAAAAGGAAAATCCCTCATTGGTTCGGTCACGTATGCCTCCCTTGACGATTTGATGTCACCTACCGGAGAAGTGTGGGAAGCCGCGGAATGATCCTGCTTGATACGCACGCATGGATTTGGTTGGCGACGGATCCAGATCGGCTCGGCTCAAAGGTCAAAGCGGCACTTTCGTCGAACGAGCAACGATCGCTTGGTATTTCTGCAATTAGCGGTTGGGAAATCGCAACCAAAGTTTCAAAAGGAAAACTTGGGCTGGACCGGCCTATTGAGCAGTGGGTCGGCCAAGCGCAGGACCAGTTTCAAATTGTTGGCGAGCCAGTTTCGATTGCCATCGCAGTTCGAGCCGGAGGGCTTGGTTCTGAGGGGTTTCACGCCGATCCAGCTGATCGGATAATTGTGGCGACAGCGTTGCTTCTTAGGTGTCCGTTAGCGACTCTCGACGAGAAAATTCTCGATTGGGCTTCTAGACAGAGCGATCTCAAGATCGTCTGGTAGGGAGCCGATTGGTCTCTAAGCCCTGGGAACCTTGAACTCTTGCTCTTGTTCGACAGGTGTCAATCCGATGAAGAGATCGTCGATAGCGAGGTCGCCCAAGCAGGTCTGCGCGCATACGTCGCCAGAAGCCCGAACTTTCTAAGTCGAGTTTGCTTTGGCCAATGCCAATGCCGACGCGGATTGTTCAGGGAAACTCATCAAGGTGCAAAAGACCGTCAATGAGGAATCCCAAACGAAGTTCCTCAACGAAAACCGTGCCAGCCTCGAAAAGATCAAAGCCGCACGGGAGGCTTGACCCAACGATCGCGGTTCGCGCTGAAATGTCAGTTGTGCGCGCCAAGACCATTTCTTGGCACTTTGATTACATGATTCCCACAGCCCGTGTTGCGGCTTCTCGGGAGCTTCCTGATTGGTTGCTTGCTCATGGGCGGCCGTGGGTGAATAACGAGGAGGTTTCGCGCTCCTTGCAGTTTCGCGTGAAGCAGCAACTCGGGTAGCTGGTCGGTGGCATGCGAAGGCGCTGCCGAGTTAATCCAGGACAACAAACTTGACCTTTCTCTTCTTGCTGATAACACCGTGCACTATCCGGAATCGGCGGCTCAGCGCGCTGGATGGCTAATCGACTTTGCATCTGAAACCGTAGGTGTAGAGATGAATGCTGACAAGTTTCATCGACAACTTCCTGGGAGCAGCGAACCACCGCCACTCATCTCTTCGCAACCTCGCCTGTTACCTCGCCGTGGCCCGATTGACCTCGGATGGAACCTCTACCTCAACGATGAGATCGAGATTGACCTGTGATTCCACATCCGCATATCAACGAATGGTCTCATGTTGCTCCCTGGACAACCGTCGAACTCACGTCGAACAGGTGGAACAAGATTTGCTCCTGTCTCGGCTGATCATTGAAATTGCCAACGATGGGTACCTTGAAAACGAACTGGTATTCCGAGGCGGCACGTGCCTTCATAAACTTCGAGTGTCACCGCCGCTGCGGTACTCCGAAGACCTCGACTACGTCCGCCGAACCGATGGCGGTATGCGCAGCCTCATTGAGTCATTGCGAACAATTGGCGAGCGACTCGGAATGAAGGTCAGCTACGAGATCAGCAAATAAGGTGACCTTATCGATCTTGAAACCGGAGAAGGGCTTGTCGAACCGACAATGCCGAGGTGGTCCGAAAGTTCAACTGGTGAAACGTGGGTATTGATTTGCACCCGTGTTCGTGGAAACAAATCCCTTGATGTGGATTCCGTAACCAAGGACCGTCGCTGGGATTGTGTTCAGCTTAAGAACGGTTTCGCGAGACGCAGTTCGCTGCGCTCTTCGGGGGTCAAAGTTTCTGATCGCAGTTCGGGCTTGATTCGCTTGTTCCGCGGAATCCGCCGTACGTACTGTTGATTAGGGTCATCAACGTCAAGGGCGTCAGCGAGCTCGCGCTGGGCATCGGAATTCTTGTATAGCCGGGCCAACGCCGAGGGGATAACTGTTGCCGCTTCCATTCGGAGCACGCCTGCATCATCAAGCGTGACAAGCACCCTTTCGACATCTGCATCGAACAGTTTGCCGACTGCGATTCGCCGGCGCTCGTCAATTTCTAGGACCAAGGATTTTCCCACCTGCTAAGCGTATGCCTTCGCAACCTTGAATACAAGTGGGCAATACCCATTTGCGACGTTTTCAATCCCGAACAGCTGTTAAACGACCGGGCGAACGCTAGCAACGATTAATTCCAAGTCTTGTGCTGAGTAAATCCAGGCAATGTCGTGCCCGGCGACGGTTATAAGAAAAGCAGTTCTGAACTCCACATGTTCGTACTTTGTAGGGTCATTTTCCAAGGCGTCAAGCGCATCTTCGATTGCCTCACAAACATCCGACGGGAGGTTTGCCAAATACTCTTCGGCTCGTGCGTTGAAGACGATTTGGTATGTCATTTATCAACATTAACTCCGGTGTTTGTCAACGGCCATGATGTTGTCCTTGGTGGCCAGGTGAAAGTCCTCGCGTGAATCGCAAGAATTGGCCATGCAGACCTAGCGTTGCACCGCGCATCTAACGGCGCATCCTTAGGCGTTGTCTAACTACCTTGAGCGAAACGGATTAATTTCGTCGTTCGCCTTCCAAAGACTCACCCCTGGGTCTGGTCCTCAATTACCGCCGTAAAGGCGAGGCAGGTCGACGAGTTCGACGTCTGTTCGTAAGCGTGCGCGCTGTTCGAGTTCGCGGGTGAATCCAGAGCGAGCGAACAGCACTCTTTTCGGTGGTGCTGCTACAAGCTTTTGATCAAGCAGCGCAACGGCTGCGTCGAGTCGTTCAAGTTGGTCTAAACCGCTTCTTTCTTGACCGGACTTCACCTCACCGACTGCGCAGACCTTTTGAACACCTCGCTGGTCGGCAGTAGTGGCTAACAGGTCCAGTTTATAAGCATGCTTGCCATTACCAATCCGGCTCGGTCCGCAACGAGCAACTGGACCTCCGCTGGTTGCACTATCTGCGTCCAGAATCATCCATTCAATAGCAAGGTGCTCCAGGTGAGGTGCGAAGATTCTGGAACCGACCGACACCATGGCCTCCGCCCACACATCGACTGCATTTCTTCGCTGTGTGAGTCGGGCGCCAGCGGGTTCGGCAACTAGGCGGTAAAAGCGAACGATTGGCTCGCCAAGTGAGTACCGCGACGCTCGTTCACGTAGCGGGTCCTGGTCGACTCGTAACCAGTCTGCGTCGACAAGTGCGGTGAGGGCGTGATGCAGCGCAGTAGGAGCACGGCCAAGAGCGGCGGTGATTTCGCCCCTGCTTGCTGCGCCATCGGCGATCGCTCCAAGGACAGCCCAGTAAAGCGCGCGGTCTTGAAGTGCAGGATCCTCTCCCACTACGGTCCTCCCTTCGTTCATGAGTGGTGACGACACGGACAGCAGATTGTCGATCACCCATCGGTCAAGGTTCCCCTTCTTTGGCGCCTCGCTGCCGACAAACTCTCGGTATGCGGGCGTTCCCCCGATCAATGCGTGCAGCCGGAAAGCCAGGTCTGGGTTGTTTGCCAGTCCCCAAAAATCGGCAGCTTCTTGAAACCGAAACGGACGGACCACCAGGTCAAGTTGAGATCGCCCGCGTAGTGGCGCTCCGGCGTCAACAAGTCTGCGCATTTGTCCAAATGCTGATCCGCACAAGATGAGTCGAACGCAAGACTTCCGGCGACTATTTCGCAGTGGCGCAAGAGCAGCTTGCAACCTCGATGCGAATGCCGGATCTGAATCCAGCAAATAGCCAACCTCATCGATCACGATCGGCAGCGGTGCTGCGGACCTACCTTCGGGACGATGTAGAGCGCAGAGCATCTCAATAGCCTCATCCCAGTTCTCAAGGCGAGGTGTAGTTCCGGTGAACTCCCCGATTGCGTGTTCAAGAGATCGCAAGTTTTGTGTTGCGCTTTGCTCACGCGCCTGCCAGAGAAAGCCATCTCTTACGTTGCACAGGGACTCCAGCAACATGGTCTTTCCCTGCCGGCGTCGTCCGTAGACCATCCCCAATGAAACTCCGGGCCCCGGGCGCGTCACGAAAGCCGTAAGTGAGCGCCATTCCTCATCCCGACCGAACAGTTCAATGGATTTTTCTATACTCACTCCAGAGATAATAGTTTAGAAAAGTATATCTGCGCGTATGGCCGTTCTGATCCCAAACCCCAGCTCTGGAGAGGTTGAAGGGAGTAAATCTGGGTCCTTCACGGTCAAACGATGGGGACCGGATCAGGCCAAGCCGAAGCCTTGAACTACTAGCTGCGCATACGGAGGCCGGCGGGGTCGAGGAGCGGTTCGAGTTGTAGATGAGCGACGCGACGTACGCCTATTAGCTCGATCTCGAAGCCTTCGGTTCCGGCGGCGGCTAGGGCGGCAGGGATGTAGCCGAGGGCGATGGACTTGCCAACAAAGTGGCCGTAGCCGCCTGAGGTAATCCAGCCAACAACTTTTGCTTCTCCATCGGTACCGGTATGCCAAACGGGCTCGTCACCAATCACGTCGGCAGCTTCGTCGCCCGTGCCGGTTTCAACGGTGAAGGTGACCAGCAAACGATCTGGACCTTTCGCTACCTCGGCTTCATAGGCTTCGCGACCGATGAAATTATGGTCAAGCTTTACGTAGCTGGTGATGCCTGATTCAACTGGTGTGTAGATCGGACGGTACTCGCGGAACCACGTACCGAAGCTCTTTTCGAGGCGCAACGAAAGCAAAGCGCGCAGACCAAATAGGCGGATGCCAAATTCTTCACCGGCAGCCATGATGCGATCGAATAGAGCCATTTGGTACTCAGGTGTCGTCCATAGCTCGTAGCCCAGGTCGCCGGAATATGTAAGTCTGCCTACCATTGCCGGGACCATTCCGCACTCCAACTTGCGGAACGACATGAACGGGAACGCCGCATTGGAAACATCGGCGTCGGTAACTTTCTCCAACACTTTGCGGGCCTGCGGGCCAGCGATCGAAAGACCGGTGAGGCCCAGTCCGCGAACTTGGAACGTGACCGAACCGTCGGTGGGCAGATGATGCAGAAACCAACGTGAATGATGGATCTCGGCAGGCATCGAGCCGAACAGGAAGAAATGATCCTCCGCCAAACGAGCAACGGTGAACTCACCCTCAATTTTTCCGTGATGATTCAGCAGTGCGGTAAGAGCAATCTTGCCGACCTTGGGCATCTTGTTGGTAAGCAACGTAAGTAACCAAGCTTCGGCGCCCGGACCGCGAACTTCGTACTTAGCGAAGTTGGAAATCTCGGTAAGCCCAACACCCTCACGCACCGCACGCACTTCTTCGCCCACGTTTTGGAATGCATTGGAACGGTAGAACGTAACGTCCTCAACCGGCTCCTTGCCTTTGGTCTGGAACCACAGTGGGTACTCAAGCCCAAACGATGCGCCCCAAACGGCATTGGCTTCGGTCTGGCGGCCATAGACCGGGGTGGTGTGCAGCGGACGGCCGGCAGGAAGCTCCTCGTTGGGGAACTGGATACGAAAGCGGCGCTGATAGTTCTCCTTGGCCTTTTCGGCGGTGTAGCCAAGCGTGGCGTAATCACCGTAACGAGCGACGTCCATGCCCCAAATATCCATACCGGGATCACCCTGGGTCATCCAAGCGGCCAAAGCCAAACCTACGCCGCCACCTTGGGACAAGCCGGCCATGACGCCGCAAGCACTCCAGAAATTCCTAAGTCCACGTACTGGTCCAACGAGTGGGTTCCCATCGGGCGCAAAGGTGAAGGGGCCATTGATGACACGCTTGATACCAATGTCGGCAAGTTTCGGATAGTGCTCAAAGGCAATGCCGAGCGGTTTTTCCAAGCGCTCCAGATCCGGTGGGAGTAACTGGGCGCCGAAGGCCCACGGGGTCTCTTTCGGTGACCACGGAACACAGTTGTATTCATAGGAGCCGAGCAACATCGAATCGCCCTCTTGACGGAAGTACGACTCACCGGCAAAGTCCACCGACATCGGTAACTCTTTGCCGTGCTTGTTGCGGTACTCCACGATCTCGGGCATGTCGTCGGTCAACAAATACATGTGCTCGAAAGCCAAGACCGGCAACTCGATGCCAACCATGCGACCAACTTCACGAGCCCACAAACCGCCGGCGTTCACCACATGCTCAGCATGAATGGTTCCTTTATTGGTGTTGACCGTCCAGGTGCCGTCGGCTCGGTGTTCCAACGATTCGACCATCGTGTGTCGATAAATCTCGGCGCCAGCATTACGTGCACATATGGCATAGGCATGGGTGACGCCCGATGGGTCAACGTGGCCCTCATCAGGATCGAACATGCAGCCAAGAAAGTGTTTGGGATCAAGGAGTGGATGAATCTCTGCAGCCTCGGCCATCGAAATCATTTCCAGATTCATGCCGAGGTAACGGCCACGCGCTTGGGCCATCTTCAACCAGTCGAGGCGCTCTTTGGTGTCGGCCAACATGATGCCGCCGGGAAGGTGAATGGAGCAGTTCTGACCTGATTCAGCTTCAATGGTTTTGTAGAGCTGCACGGTGTATTGCTGCAGCTTCGCCACGTTGGGATCACCATTGAGCGTGTGCATGCCACCAGCCGCGTGCCAGGTGGAACCAGAGGTGAGCTCCTTGCGTTCGAGTAACACCACATCCGTCCAGCCTGCTTTGGTGAGGTGATACAGAACGCTGGCACCAACGACACCGCCGCCGATCACGACGACCTGAGCTGAAGACTTCACGGGGGAATCCTTTCGAGATGAACGGGTGGCTGCGCTGAACGAGCAACTGTCTCGTGCAACAGCCTAGAAATCGGTGGGGACGCCACCCTCGGCGTGACGGCGATCGACAAATGCCTGCAGTTCTTCGCGAACGGACGACTCCATCGGCGGAGGCTCGTAGACGGCGAGC
>JAYTWN010000026.1:0-6219 GCA_043743435.1 Acidimicrobiia bacterium | reverse complement strand
TCATCCCTACCTCGAAGAATGTAAAGCTGCACTACGGCTACTCCGGAGCGGACAAACTTGGCTATCTCGCAACGTTCACGGCCATCGCTGGTGTTGTGCTCTTACATCGCTCACGTCGCCGGAGAACCTTTGGCGTTCTTGACGAGCTCGACCACAACCCCACCCAGGAACACGGTCTCCAAGAAGCGATCACCGGCGAGTCCGCCACGCACAACACAACGCAGAGCACAACGTCTAGCGCTGAAACAAAGACCGCGACGTCAAATGTTCCCGCGGTCGCCACGGTCGCCAAGGTCGCCAAGGCAAGCGGGACTGAAATTCTCAACGCGGACCCGGTCATTCCCAAGTCTCCTTCGTGGCCATCCGACACGACCAACCCGGCCAACCCGGCCATCATCGAAACAATTGTTGTCGAGAACTCCGCCCTTGCAACCCCAAGTTTCGTTCCGAGTCGGGACCTGAGTTCCGCTTTAGCCAGTCAAGTCTACGATGACGAAGTCACGACTGCGCCCGCCCTTGAAACCGCAACTGATGCCGATGACACTGGCTCGGTAACTGGCCATGAACCCAACAAATCATGACAAACCCGTAGTCGTTGAGCGTGAAAGCCGGGCAGGGTTTGTACTGCTCGGCATCATCACCGTGTTGGTCTTGATGTGGCTACGGATCGATTTGGTACTTACCAACACCACACCAACGGGGGGCGATAACGGAGGGCATCTGTGGACCGCCGACTACGCCCGACGTGAGCTCCTCCCCCACCTTCGCGTCCTTGGATGGTCAAACGATTGGTTCGCCGGCGTTCCGGTCCTGAACTTCTACTTTCCGCTACCCACTTGGCTTATCGTCGCTCTCGACGTCGTACTGCCCTACAACATTGCTTACAAGATCGTCACCATCGCGGGCATTGTTTCCTTACCGTTTTCTGCGGCGTTCTTAGGGCGCTGTGCCGGGCTCAACCGAAACCGTTCGCTGTTTCTGGCCTACTCCGTATTGCCGTTTCTCTTGGCCCGCCATTTTCGTATTCTCGGCGGCAACATCATGTCAACCATGGCCGGCGAGTTCTCGTTCTCCCTGTCACTTTCGCTCGTAGTTATCTATGCTGGCTTACTGCTTAAACTTCTGCGGACGGGTAAAGGACGAGCGCTCACGGCCATCGTTCTGGCGTGCGCAGGGCTTTCGCATATCGTTCCCACCATCGGCGCTCTCCTGTTTACGGCTGCTGCACTCATCGTTCAATTGCGCCGTTCAGAAATCCGTCGACAGGTCACCGACGTTGTGGTGGCCGGATCTCTCAGTGGCGGACTTGCCGCATTTTGGATCGTGCCGTTCGCAGCAAATCTCTCGTACACAAACTCGATGGACTACGAACGGGTCACCAAATTCTTTAAGGTGCTCTTCCCGTTCTTTTCCGACTCCGCCACCCTCCACACGCCATCGGATTCGGTGGGCTTAGCTTGCGCAGCACTGATCCTCGCCACTGTTGCTTTGCTTTTCGCCGTGACGCGACGGGATCGATTTGTTGCCACCTGGATCGTGTCCATGGCATTCACTGGCGTGGCGTTTCGGCTCGCTCCGCAGGGCGCCATGTGGAACATTCGTCTGCTCCCGATCTGGTTCTTTTGCGCCTACCTACTCGCCGGACAAGGGCTGGTGCTGCTCTACGAGGCCATCGTTGATGCACTCGCTCGACGAAACGGTCGGCGAGAAAATCGTTGCGGTGCCCACGATGCCCGCCAGCAAACCCTTCCCAGCCCAATCAGCGAACCGCTTGGTCAATCACAGAGCATAGGGACGTCATCCGTCGACCCCCTCAATCCCGATGACCTCAGCGACCTTATTCATCTGAACCCCAGCCACCCTGAGTCCCCAACTGCTGAAGACCTGTCTGGACTTCAGGCCACGCAGGTTGGACCGAAGGACGAGCAACATCGGGAAGCGCCAACGAAGCAAACGTCACGCAGCACCCTTCGCCGAGGGCGGGGAGCAACTGCTTTGGCGTCGCTTGTCCTTTATATTGCCGTCGGCCCAGCCTTTGGTGCGGTCCCAACCAGCCTCTCCATTCCGAACTTCACCAGTGGAACGTTTGGGTTCACCCGGCTCGATACCCTCAACGACGTCAAGAAAGCCCCGACACCCTTTGGTTGGGCTGCCTCCAACGAGCAGGGCATGGAACGTAAACCGGGTTGGAAAGAGTATCAAAACTTAGTAAGCACACTGAAGACCTTGCCGTGCGGACGGACACTCTGGGAACTTGCCGCGCTCCCCAAGACCGCCACTTCACCAAAGCGAGAAGCGATTCGTTACGGAAGCTCGATGTCGTTGATGTCACTGCCGTACTTCACCAATTCATGCACCCAGTCCATGGAGGGATTGTTTTTCGAATCTTCGGCGACCGCGCCGTTTCATTGGCTCACCAAATCCATGGTGGTAGAAAAATCCTCCAACCCCCAGCGCCGACTCCCCTATCCTCCCTTCGACCTCGAACGTGGCATCGATCGAATGCGCGCGTTAGGTATTCGGTACTATCTGCCCTCAACAGAAAAAGCGCTTTCTGCAGCGGCGAAGTCAACGCAGGTTCGCGCTGTGGCGAAATCCGATCCGTACGTCGTTTACGAAGTTGTCGACAACGCCATTGTGGTCCCTCTCACTGAACAGCCCATCGTGGCCACCGGAATCGGGAACGGACTAGAGACCGGCTTCATCGACGTTGGCATTGCCCAGTGGATGGACCCTGCAAAATTCTCGCCGGCCATTACCCTCAACGGACCGGCTCTTTGGGATCGTCGCAAGGTTACAATCACCCGAACCCCAGGAGCAAAAGGAGCACTCCCAAAGCGGGGTGTTGGCGTCACGCTAAGCCCTGGCAAAGCCAAACCGCTCCCGCCGGTGACGATCAGCAACGTCAAGGTGCAACAGCTATCGATGTCGTTTTCGGTCGACAAGGTAGGAGTTCCGGTGCTTGTTCGGATCTCGGCGTTCCCCAATTGGGTGGCCATCGGAGCAAAAGGTCCCTATCGATCCACGCCGAACTTCATGGTGGTTATCCCAACCAAGAACCAGGTCACGCTTTCCTATGCGCGCAGTTCATCCGAATGGATCGGACTTTTACTAAGCGCACTAAGTATTTTCGGGTTGATTACCGTGGGGTTTCGCTCACGGAACACCGCAACCGAACGCAGCAACTCCACGCTTGAGGTCGGGGCAACCAACTGACACACTGAGCGAAGACCACCTTCGCGGTTTCCGGCACGCGCACCAAGCTCTTCGAAACCATTTCGGCAAATAGCAGCAGATATCCAAATGGCAGCAGATGACCACCGACGTCCACCGACGTCCACGAAGGACGCCGATCTTATTTCTTAGCGAGCGCTTCTTCGCGTAGAGCGAGCCACAACACGCCCAAGCCCTTGATCGACCGAAAGATCCGTCCGGCAATCGGTGTTCGGGCCGGGCGCGTTTCAATAATGGTCACACCAATCTCGTCGGTATGAAAACCGGCGCGTTCTGTCCGCAACACAAGCTCGGTATCAAAAAGGTCGGTACCGAACAAGCAGTTCTTGCCCACCTCACGCACATCCGCTCGTCGCATGGCCTTCATCCCGTGCGTGTCAGAAACTTTCAAACCAAACCCAACGCGGAGCAGCGTCGAGAACACGCCGGTTACCACCTTGCGGGTCCAGTGGCGAGTGTCATTGGCCCCCTCGCCCCGCTTCGATGCAACCACGATTGATGGGCCGCCAGGTTGCGCAATGCGGTGCACAGCCCGGTCAAGGAAATCGAGACTGTAGAGGTCCACATCAAAGTTCACAATGAATTCTTTGGATGCCAACATAAGACCCTCACGCAGCGCTTTGCCGTAATCAGGTGTGCTGATCGACGAAGCTCGAACCTCGTGAAACCGCAGCGCCAATTCCTGGGCCACCGCAGCTGTCTGATCCTTGGAACCGTTCTCAACCACGATTATTTCAAAATCGTGGCCACGCTCACGTAACCCAGAAACCACTTCCTCAACCGCCGTGGGAAGGAAGGCTTCCTCTTGGTATGCGGGGAAGATGACAGAGATCGAGGTCCCAATAGGTAGCATCGGCATAGCACGTTGGATCTTAGGTGCTACTGAGAGACCCACAGGGGACTCCGTTGAGCGGTTTCACAGGGCGCGACCGGTAAAGTAGCGGTATGAGAATCACTAACGGTCTTCGTGCAAGCCAACGCCGGTTCGTTTATCTGGCCATCACTACTTCCGTAACCCTTTTTGGGTGCACTTCTGACCCCACACCCAGTGCCACCGGCGCAAGCTCCCAAGATTCTGTGGCTACTGATTCTCCTGTCGCCACAACGCCCTCGGGTCGAGGTCCAACCGCTTCGCCAACATCGACCCCCTCAGTTTCAGCCCAAAGCGACGTGAGTTCAGCGGTAATTACTACGCCACCAGAAGTTCTCGCCGTAGGCAAAGATCCGGCTGCGACCACCGCCCTTATGAACGATTACCAGCCTGCTTCGGGCAAGGACAGCATTGTGCTGGCCGCGGTGGTTTCCAAGGTCACCGTGTACGAATCCGCTACGTCCAACAAAGTGCTCACCGAATTGGCGAACCCGCTTCCATCCGGCGCAGTCCTCAACCTCTTGGTCGACGGTCAAACCTCCAGCCGCTACAAGGTGCTCCTTCCTATCCGCCCCAATGGATCGACGGGTTGGATTGATCCAGGCCAGGTGAAAAAGTTCGCCCACGATTACCGCATTTTGGTTGAGCTTTCATCGCACCGGATCACCGCATACAAAGGCGACAGCGTGATCCTTTCCGAGAAAATTGCCGTCGGCAAGAGTGACTCACCAACACCGAACGGCCGTTACTACCTCAAAGAGTTGCTTCGAGCCTGTCTCGACGAAAAGCAGCCCGACGGCACGGTCAAGTGCGTGCCAAACGACAAGGGCATCTACGGCCCCTATGCCTACGGGCTATCGGGATTCTCACCAACGTTAACGAACTGGAACGGCGGCGAAGGCGTGATTGGCATCCATGGCACCGACAGACCTGATCTGCTTGGAACCGATGTAAGTCACGGATGCATCCGCATGAGCAACGAAGGCATTACCGCCCTTTCCAAGGTGCTCCCCCTCGGCACTCCCGTTTCCGTTCAGGCCTAACCGACCACTCAAACAACTCCGACAAGTCCGGACTCGGGACAAATTGTGACAAGTCCGGACTCGGGACAAATTATGAAGAGTCCGGAGCCGTGCTCGTAGAACTTATCCAGAGCGTTTTAGGCGACAATATCGACAGGAACGCCCTGCGGAAGGGTTTGTGCCAGTTTGGTGATCGCTTCATTGCGCATCCGGATGCACCCGTGCGAAACCTGGGTTCCAAGGAGCTTGGGTTCGTTGGTGCCGTGAATTCCGATTTGTCCGTCACCGCGACCGAACTTTTGGAACACCGTCGAATACGCCGACAAGCCAAACGCCCAAGGGCCATAAGACCCTCGTGGGTTACGCGGACGGGCCAACTCACGCATGTAGAACGACCCGGTGGGCGTAGGCCATTGTGATTTGCCCACGCCAACGGATTCAGTCATTTGCACTACGCCGGCTTTGTAGAGCGTCAAAGTCTTTTTTGACAGGCTTACAACCACTGCATAATCGTGCTGGTAAAGCGAAACATCGCCAGCACGGACGTAACCAACGCGACCGTTCGGGCGCATGGGCAGCAGCACCCGGTAGCTTTCGCCTTCTTTGGCTTGGACCACGAACACGTGCCGTCCTGAAAAGTTCGTTTTGTTGTTCACAACAGTGAAGGGTTGCGCCGCCGTAGCCGTTGCATAGATCGGAGTTTTTGCATTCTTTGCCGCCGCGACGACCGTAACCGGAGCCGGCGAGCCAGTTCCCGGTGGGGCAACAATCGGCGCGGACGCCACGCTCGCGTTTGCCGTGGCAGCGGCGAGATCGGGGATCGTGGCCGCTGGAGCTACGGTCTTCTTTGTGGCTGCAGCAGCGGGGTTTGCTGTAGCTGCGCCTGCTTGTGATTCGCTGATGATCGCCGTCGATCCAATCACGGAGCAACTCATTACCGCCGTGGTCACTATGGTCACCAATGTGCGTAGTGATCGAGCGGACCAGTCTGGATTCGTTCGGTCAGATGAGGAGATTGCTTTGCTACGCATAGTTCTTCCTATCGGCAGACGAGGTTCTGTCATTGAGAGTGTTCCCGCTGGGACACTACGT
>JAYTWN010000025.1:0-8123 GCA_043743435.1 Acidimicrobiia bacterium | reverse complement strand
ATCCGCAGTTCCATCGCTTCGGCCCGGACGACCCAGGCATGCGTTGCAACGTCCCACGTTTGGTTCCAACGAGGGTCGAGATTGATCGTTGTTTGGACCGTTTCCCCGGCCGGGACCGTAACTTTCGCAAAGCCCACCAGTTTGCGCACCGGCAAATCACTCGGTTGTGAAATCTCTTGATCGGTGAGCGGCGCCGGAATCGCCCCGGCGTAGACCTGCACCACCTCAACTCCAGATCGCTCGCTGGAGTTGACGACGGTGGCCGTGACCGACACCGCTGGGCTGGCGCAATTGTTCTCACCGTACGACTCCACAACGGCATGTGAAATTTCTACGCGTGCATAACTCAAGCCATGACCGAAGGGAAAAAGCGGTTCACGTCCTACGGTGTCGTACCATCGGTGTCCGATAAGGCGACCCTCTCGATACTGCATTGCTCCGTTGCGTCCGGGGTAGTGCTCTGTTGCAGGCGTATCTTCGATGCGTTTGGGGAACGTGACGGGGAGACGTCCTCCAGGATCTACTGTTCCGGTGAGTACGTCGACCAAAGAGTCACCAAGTTCTTGACCGGGGAACCAAATGGCCAGGACCGCCCCAACTTCATTGATCCACGGCATGGGTACAGGCGAGCCTGCATTCACCACCACGATGGTTCGCGGGTTCACGGATGCAACTGCGGCGATCAACTCATTTTGGCGACCGGGCAGGTTCATGTCATCGCGGTCGTATCCTTCGGTTTCCCACTCATCGTTGGTTCCAACAATCACCATGGCAACATCGGAATCAGCAGCAAGGTCAACGGCTTGAGCCAGTAGGTCGACGGTTTGCGGCGGAAGCGCTCCTAGGTAGAAGCCACTCATGGCGTGGCTGGATTCCCTCCGAATTTCGAGTTCTACTGCGTAGGACTTTCCGGCCTCGCAAGCAAATGTGGCCGTGACTTCATCTTTGCCCAGCCCAAAGAAGGATCCACCGTAGCTAAGAGCGGCGTTGTCGAGAATTGGGCTGCCATCGATCAGTAAGCGGGCCTCGCCACCAACGGTGATTCCGAACGTCCAATCACCCGAGACATCGGGGGTGAAGGTGGCCCTGGCCCGTGCGCTGAAGTTCCGAATGTTTACTCCCTTGGCAGGATTATCGAACCAGGTCACCCGTCCTGCGGCGATGGTGCGGTTCTTGGTCGCCAGGGCTCCCGGCGAATCAATGGTCGTGACACCGTCAAAGAGTTCAACCTCGATGGGCGACAAACGGGAGGTGTCTAGCGCTGGCATGCGTCGATGCGTTAGACAGCCTTGGGCGAAGGAAACTAAGGCTCCCTGTGCGCCTAAACGGTTGGCGATAGCTTCCCAAGGATGAACCTGATGGGTTGCGGTCACGAAAGCACTACCGCCGCCCATGACCCGGCCTACCTTTGCATTGGGCCCGATGACACAAATTTTGAGTCCTTGGACATCGCTCAGGGGCAAGGCCTGAGGTTCGTTGCGGAGCAGCACCATTGAGGCCGAGCCTGCGGCACGAACTAGCGCACGATCAGAAGCCTCGTCGATTGTTCGCTCGGGGCCTGGACCGTGACCATCCAGAATACAAAGATCTTCGAGGGTCATAAGCACACGTTCAGCGCGCATACGAATCGTTTCTGCGTTGATCAAACCTTCGCCAACGGCGAGTAAAAGTTTCTCCCCGCGGTGAATGGTTGGTCCGGGCATTTCAAGATCCAGACCGGCCTCGACACCTTCAACAGTTGAGTGAAGGCCAAACCAGTCGCTCATCACCAGGCCATCAAATCCCCATTCATCACGCAGGATACCGGTAAGAAGCTCCTTCGAATCAGCAGCATAAGGACCATTGACCCGATTGTAAGCAGTCATAATGCTTTTCGCGTTGGCTTGACGAACCGTTGCTTCGAAGGGGGCGAGATACACCTCTCTCAAGGTTCGCTCATCAATTTCGGTGTTGATGGTGTTTCGTTCGAACTCTGTGTCATTGCCTACGAAGTGCTTTACGCACGAAGCAACACCTTCACTTTGCACACCTTTGACGTAGCCAACGGCTATTTCTGCCGTGAGGTACGGGTCTTCGCTCATGCACTCAAAGTTCCGTCCGCCGATTGGCGTGCGGTGCAAATTGATCGTAGGTGCCAAATGGATACTTGCCCCTTTGGCTTTGACCTCTCGGCCCAGCAGAACGCCAAGTTGTTCCACCAGCGCGGGGTCCCACGTCGCACCGAGGGCTGTTCCGCACGGAACATTGACCGAAGCGGGACCGTCAAAGCGGGTGCCACGCGCGCCGGCCGGACCATCGGTTACTCGTAACGATGGAATACCTAGGCGTTCAATCGCTACCGTTTCCCAATTGTTCGCCCCGGCAAGTAACGAAACCTGCTCTTCGAGCGTCATCTGACTCAAGAGATCGGAAACACGTAATGAGGGGCGTGGAGGCATAGTCAACTTTCAAAAAGGGGCAACAGCAGCGATCAAGCAACCAATCGCTTACTGGCTCGGGAAGCAGCGGGTTAGCAGGCAGTGATCGACCCACCTGGGTGCGGGGTTAGCCCTTCACCGAACCCGCCAACAATCCCTTAACGAAGAATCGTTGCAGCGAGAAAAACACGGCGAGAGGAACCACCATCGAGATAAACGCGGCCGAGGTGAGGAGGTGCCAGGCTTGGCCACGGTTCCCTGAAATCTCAACCAATTTTGATGTTACGGGCGAATTGTCCCCTCCGCCGAAGATCTTTCCGACGAAGAAATCGTTCCAGATAAAGATGAATTGGAAGATGCCTAGCGAGGCAATGCTTGGCAGGCTGAGCGGAAGCACAACACGGCGGAAAATGGTGAGATGACCCCCTCCATCGATGCGGGCAGCCTCAATCAACTCCGCTGGAAGCGCACCGACAAAATTCTTCAAGATGAAGATGCAGAACGGCATACCAAACACCGCGTGGGCAATCCATACCCCTACAACCGAGTTAGCAACACCCAAAGCTGGGAACACGCGGGTTGACCCGATGTGGATTCCTTGGGTCATGAGGTGCAAAAGTGGAATAACCGCCATTTGGAGCGGCACAACCAGCATGCCAACGACACCTACAAACATCCAGTCTCGGCCCCTAAAATCCATCCAGGTAAACGCGTAGGAGGCCATGGCCGCCAAGGTGATTGAAATAATCACTGCCGGAATGGTGATCTTCATGGAGTTCAAAAAGAAGTGCCCAAGGTTGATTCCTGAACGCTTACCCAGTACTTGCGCGTAGTTGTCGAAGGTAAGGGATGGGTGGCGGAAAAACATCCACCAACCCGAGGTTTTTATCTCGCGCTCGGGGCGGAACGAGGTGAGGAGCAAACCAAAGGTCGGGATAGTGAAGAAGATGGCGATACACCACACCAATACCTTGCCCTCTCGGCGGCCGAGAATCCTGCTCAGTTTCGCGCTGAGCGGAACCTTACAGACGCTGTCGGGTATAGTCCGTGTACTTAGGGAAGTGGTCATGATCCCACCAACTCCTGTGCTCGTTTTTGGCCCCGTTGATTTAGAACTACCACGGGGATGACCAATAGAAAAAGTAGTACCGCTAGTGCTGCTGCGACCCGTTCACGGTTCTGGCTGAAGTAATTCGTGTAGTACTCGTTTGCCAGTGTCGTGGTGTTGAAATTTCCACCAGTTGTTCCCTGGACGATGTCAAACGCCTTCAACGAGGCGATCGTACCCGTAGTGATAACCGTTAACAACGCCGGTCGAATGTAGGGCAGGGTGATTTTGTAAAAAATCTGATTACTTGTGGCGCCATCGACCCGAGCGGCTTCTTCCAAGGAGTCGGGAACACCTTTGATAGCGGCCGAAAGTACAACGACCGCAAATCCAGTTTGTACCCATACGATGATGACGATAAGCAGCAACGTGTTCATCGAGCCAGCAGATTCGAGCAGCCAGAGGCGCTGCCCATCGCCCCCGAACCCTTTCGGCCAAAATGGAATGACCTTGGTGACGGCATTGAGCAAGCCGTAGTCAAACGGGGGGCCGTCGTAGACAAATTTCCAAATGATCCCGGCTCCAGCCAGCGAGAGGGACACAGGGACAAAGATAAGCGCCTTTACGATCGACTCGCGTTTCATACCGTCGGTATAACGTGCGATTATCAGCCCGAGAATTGTGCTGACCGATCCCCCACCAACGACCCAGAGAATGGAGTTGAACAAAGCTCGCCGTTGCAACTTGTCGGTAAAAATGAATTGATAATTTGCAAGGAAACCTTTGCTGCCGGCCGGCAGTTGGGGGTCACGGAAGATGCTGCTCACAATGGTTTGCAACGCTGGGATCGCGAGCCCCACTACCAGCAAAAGGATCGCTGGCCCTACGAACATGGCTATCTGGCTGCCACGTCTTAAGCGTTTCGGTAAAACTTGCGTGCCGTAATACAGCGCCAAGAGCACTCCGAAGAACCCACCAAGCCCTAGGACCACGGTGAACAGGGCCTTGAAAACTTCGCTCATTTCATCTCTTTATCTGTTCGAAAGGACTGCTCGAAGGTTCGCGAGCAAACAACGTCAAGGAGTTAAACGTGAAAAGAAAGGGACCCGCAAGTTTCGCTTGCGGGTCCCTCCGAAACTAGTGCCTAAGCGCTAGGTCCACCACTGCAGAGTCGACCGAGAATGGTTGACACTGTCATTTCGATCAGGCTGCTGGCCAGCTCTTTTCGATGTTGGCGAGCGTCTCGTCGGTGCTCTGTCCTGTGATCCAGGCAGTGCCTTCCTTCCAGAACGTTCCTCCACCTACGGCTCCTGGCATGAGGTCCGAAGCGTCGAAGCGGAATACGTCGGCCGATTTGCCAATGTTGGCGAATACTTGGTCAAACTTGTCAGGCAGCAGGTTGGTGTCGTAGTCCTTGCGTGGGGAGAACTTTCCGGCGTTCTTTGCTGCGTTGTTCGCAAAGTCAACGCTCATGAGGTAGCGAAGCGTGTCCATCGACTCTGGCTTCTTGTTGGTAACAGCGTTGAGATCTCCGCCGCCCAACATCACCTTTGGATCGGTTGCTTTAGCGGTTGGCAGGTAGAAGGCGCTGATGGTTCCGGCGTCACCGAATACCGTGCCAGCGGCCCAGAAGCTCTTGTAGAAGTTGGCCTGGCGGTGCATGAAGCACTTGCCGGTCTCGATGGGAAGGCCACCGTCTTGGAAGCGCGTGGTGGCGATTGCCTTTACGTTTCCTACGTACTTCTCGTTCTTCAGGATCGCTCCTGCTGCATCCATTGCCGTCTTTACGATTGGGCTGTTGAAGGCAATCTTGTGGTTCACCCAGGCGTCGTAGTTGGCAGGAGTTGTGGTGCGAAGCATCATGTCTTCTACCCAGTCGGTGATGACCCAACCAGTTGCTGCGCCTGATTCAATACCTGCACACCATGGCTGTCCACCGTCCGCAACGATCTTGTCCGAAAGCTTGGTCATTTCGTCGAGGGTTTTAGGGACGGTGTAGCCCTTGGCGGCGAATGCCTTGGGGTTGTACCAAACGAATGACTTGAAGTTCGATTGGAACGCTGCGCCATAAAGCTTGCCGTCAACGGTGCCGTAGTCGGTCCAACCACTGAGGAAGTTCTTGTCGAGGTCGGCTTTTACGTCGTCCGGAAGCGCAACGAGCTTGCCCGACTTCGCATTGGTGGCCAACACGCCAGGCTGCGGGAAGTCAATCACGTCGGGAGCGTTGCCGCCGGCGAGACGGGTCTTTACGTCGGCTTCGAAGTTTTTAGAGCCTTCCCACTTCACGTCTACTCCGGTGCACTTCTCAAACGGCGCCCAGGAAAGCTCAAACGCGGCGATGTCCTTCTGATCATCGTTTGGTGAGTAAATCGTTACTTTTTTGCCCTTGTACTGGTTCTTGCAGGCGATTTTGCCGTTCAAGAGCGATCCGCTTGCTTTGGTGGGCGTCTTGGTCTTCGTCTTGCTTGCTGCGAGAGCCGCTGGGGCCACCGCCAACAGAGCAAGCGCAGACGCTGCTGCGACTGACTTTGCGTATTTCATTTATTCTCCCCTGAGGATGGAACACAGGTGTGGATTCCTGCTGGGCGCTGCCGTACTGCAAGCGCTTACATGTGAAGGTAGCACATGTCACAAGCGTTGTCTCTTTCCACTGTTTAGATGCAGGTCACAGGCAAATCGCGTTCTGCGGAGCGAAGCCAACTGCTGCTTCGAGCATTTTGGAGGCCCGATCGTCCAGCTCTCACCAACCGGAGACTTCGTATTCCCATTCGCCTTCGTGCATAAACAAGCGATGACGGGGACCGGGGGCACTGAGGTCGACCGATTCGAAAGGCTGTTTGTAGGCCGCATCGGGTTCCCAGGCCAAAACCATGGGTGAGCGACGCAATGGCCATGTTTCAAATTGCATTGGTTCTTTTGTGGCTAAATCGGTCAGGGCTTCGTCGACAGAGGAAAAGTGCTTCAGCTGGTGCAAAGTGATCCAAGTCGGCGGGGCAAGTGTGCGGGTACCTGCCGCAGCTTCTTCGAGAACCTTGGCTGGCGTTAGCCAATGAAAGGCCGTTAGTTCCCCTTCGCTCATGGCAATGTCTCCGGCAACTGCCGTGGCCACAAAAAACCAGGTGCCGAAACGCTTCATTTCGAAGGGCGGCGGCACCCAACGCGAGAGGGGCACAAGAGTGTCCAGGATGACGTCGAGGGCTACTTCTTCACGAGCTTCTCGAACTGCAGCGTTGCGTGCCGCCGCAAAATCGTCTTCGGGTGCATGCGGATCAAAGTCCTCTGGATCGACCCGGCCCCCAGGAAATACGCTGAAGCCGGCAAAGTTTCCTCGTCCGACTCGTTCGACCATAAGTGTTTCGAGCCCTTCGCTGCCGTCGCGCACCAAGACCACCGTGGCCGCAGGAATCAGCGGTGAGGGCTCTTGCATCAACGTTGTGTCCTTGGCATCCATACCTCTTGGTGAATGTCCCTCGGGGAATTCCGGAAGGTTTGGATCGGTGGGAGCAGCTAACGACGGCGAGGGTGCTGTAGTTACGAGAGGGGTTTCATCAGGCATCATCACCAGCCTTACAGGCTCGGCGGGAATTCTCCAGAATGGTTCTTCCAAACCAGGGCGCCATTCAGCCGAATAAGAAATCAGATGCCGGGCTAGTGGGAAACAGGACGTGCGGGAAACCGAGCGTGCACTGGGTTACCGCCGAGCAATCAACTCGGTGCGATTACGAAGTTCGTTGCGCTGGTACACGTTGCGTAGGTGCGATTCGATGGTCTTCAAACTCAGATCGAGCTTCGTGGCAATTTCTCTGTTCGTTGCCCCGTTTTGGACCAGCCGCACGATATCCATCTCGCGTTCGGAAACATCGAGGCCGGGAACTAACAAGCGGCGTCTCGCGGAAATCTCCGTCAACCGCCGTTCGCTTCGCTGCTGAAATCCCAGCGCACCAGCTTCGCCAAACACGTATCGGGCGCGCTCAAGATCTGCATAGGCAGCGTCCCACATCGTGGAGGTGATTGCGCTCGATGGCAGACGAAGAATCTGTTCGCCATGGCTGCGCAAGGTGTGGCCCAGTTCGACAGGATTTCCCCACTTCGTATGCGCGCTGATCGCTGTATCCCAAAGGGTTTGGTCGTGGTGGGCCAGCAGTGCCGTTGCTCTAGTCATGGGGATCTGGTGATAATTCAGTTTTGTTGTCGCCGCGAACAACTCTTGGATTTGACCCGTTCGCACGGCTGCGTGAATTTCGCCGGCTTGCAGTTGGGCTTCGAGGAGCAAGGTGAGCCAACCAACATGGCCGAAGTTGCGAGATCCGTGTTTGGCGAGGTCACGCAGCAGTGGTTCCAAACTGTTACGTACACTGGCAATATCGTCATCACCGACTGCGGCCAACCCTTTGGTAACGGCACGGTAGCCATTCCACAGCGTTGCTCCATCAAGGGGACTTTCGGCATCAGCATCGGTGGCGGTTGCGGTTTGAACGTTCGCGCCAAGTGATGATGATCGGGTGGTCGCTAGGACAAGTTCGCGAGCAAACGTTCCGGATGTCCCGGTCACCGGACCATCCTCAGAAAGGTCAAGTTGGTCGACCCAACTTTTCGCCCCAAGCAAATCACCTTGAGCCCAAGCTGCCAGGGCCTGATTGGAAAGAGCTGCCCCTTTT
>JAYTWN010000024.1:0-6321 GCA_043743435.1 Acidimicrobiia bacterium | reverse complement strand
CCGAACATAGTCCCATCGGTTTTTGTTTACGCTCTCCAAACCGACGGTTTCCTCAAGTAGAGCGCCTAATTCAGTTGTTGAATATTCCCCGCCCTTACTGTTGGTAGCCACGTAAAGGCACCGATGAACGTTCAACACGTCGCTGTCGGTGTTTCGGAGTCGATGATCACCCAGCCCATCCGGAGCACCGTGTAAACCTCTGCCCAGCCCACCGCCCGAGCTCGTAGCGGCAGGTTGCGATCCGAAACGTCCGTGGATCCCGATTACCCAATCGCAAATGTCGAGAGGGGTAAGTTCGCCATTGGCGGCGTCGATCATGGCCAGGGTGGCATCACGGTCTCGGTCTGGTACGGGCAACGTGCCAAAGGCAAATTGAAAGGCTCGGCTGTTAAACACTACGCGGGAAAACATAAGCGAGTCGATCGGGTAGTTCTTCGATGTCTCGGGTGCCGTGACTACATAGGTTTCACCGTTTCGAAGGTCACGAAGGGTGAGCTGCACCCCGTAGGCACGGTCGAGCACCTGGAATACCGAAACGCGGGTGGTGGTCCACGAGTAAATAAGTGCACGTAGCTCGTTGCCCCACCGATTCGCTGCGCCGGTCTTTTTCACTTCTTCGATAAAGTCGTCAGTTGCCGCTTCACTCCACGTAGCTGCGTCCAGGGCCATGGTGAACACGGCGTTCAAGGTGTCGCCACGCAACCCGGGTGTGGATGGTCCGTAGGTGGTTAAGCGATCGGCGAGGGCTTTTACCAACGTTGGCTGGGTGCGGTCGAGATGGAGAAGTTGTAGTGCCTGAACTCTGGGCACGAGACCTCGTAAATCGGCCCCGGTGCTTTGGCCTACACCACCAGGGCTGAGCACCGAACGATTCGAACCATTCGAACCATTCGATGGGCTCGAGCTGTTGCTAGCGCTTTTGGGATCTGAGTGGCCGACTGGGCCAGCGGGATACGGGCGAATGAGTGAACTCTCCCCCGGCAGACTCTTGCCGAGGTGACACTTTTTGTATTTCTTTCCGGAACCGCACGGGCAATCGTCGTTCCGCCCTGCAGTGACGGAGTTGCGAACGGTTACCTGAGGCTGATGAAGCACCCCGAGGCGCAAAATCTCATGAGGTTCGGCTTGAAAGTCCAAACGTTCAATTCTCTTGATTAGGCCAGTCGATTTGATCCAGTTGTCGAATGCTTGTTCGAGTTTGGGCTGATCAAGCGTACAACCGAAACGCCAAATTTGTTCGTCGAAAACTGCGGAAAACTTCGGCTGCAGGGCCATTGCTGATCGCAAGAGTTCATCGGCAGTAGCAGGCTCATTGGTGATCCGAGCCAACAGGTATGCAACCGAAGCTCGGGCCGCGCTCGAAACTTTTTCGTGAAGAACTTCGAAGAGTTCGAGCCACGCCGACAAGCCTCCAGCGCCACCGAGGAGCACCATTCGTGGAGCGATCGCTTCGGCTACTCCGGGCCGGGCCAAGGCCAGTTGTAGTTCTTCAGGAGTGACGAATACTTCGGCATGAAGTGCGCGCCACTCGGCGAGAACCTCGTCAAATTCCTCACGATTTGTGTCGGGGCCTAGTTCGTAGGGTTCGATGTGATCTATGTCAAACTCGCTTGACGTGTGGAATGTATCAAGATCACCGGTGTTCGCTTTTTTCGCGAGCCATCGAGCCATGGCCTGTTGACTGAGCAGTTTTACGTCACGCGCAACATCGATCTCCACCCCGATAGCATCGCCAAATCGCTGGTCTTCTACGTCATTGGATATTTCGTCCCAATCGGTACCTGCCGCGCCGATCATCGCATCGAGGTAGTCAACCCCAGCAACATCAAACAGCTCACTGATCGGCTTGGCAACCCCGGCGACTAACGATCCGGGTTTGCGGCCCAAGGCAATTTCGCTGACAATTTCCCGGGCCAACTGATCATCGATCTCATAGACGTCGCCGTCCTCCACGAGCCGTTGAAGCGCTGCGACTATTTGTGCGTTGAGCTGCACATCGGGTTTTTCGTTGCGTGGTTCAGCAATGGGGCCGACAAATTCCCAAACCCCTGCCAAACGAGTGAACCCAATGAGCTTTCCTGGCAATTCGCTGAGCCAACCGTCGGGACCGCAGATGAAGCCCGTGGATCCAAGGTCCAGGCGCCGCTGAGCCTCACCGCGAGAGCTCCCGCCGCTCGGTTTTGGTTCAGCTTCGCTTTGGGACGCGGAAACCGAAGGGTCAGTCACGGACCACACCAAATCCGTTGGTGAAAGCTTTGGAAACGTGGGCACTATTGCATCAAGCCAGTCGTTCCCGCCCGACGGATCGCCAAGATTGAGCAGCCCGTTGCGGTGTTTATCGACCAGTTCGGCTTCGATGTTGGCGGCGGCAAGATTTAGCGCGACCACAAAGTCAGGCAGAGCAGTAATTGCTCCGTTGCGCCCTTCTTCGGCGGTTACTCGGTGGGTAAAAGTGACACCTTCAAAAGCAATTTGGGGGTTGATGTATCCGTCGATCCCCACTTCCCAACAGTTACTGGTTTGCTCAAGGATCAAGTCCACAGTTTCATCGTCGACCGCCGTGCCTAACGCTTTCGTGACCCGCTTAGCCAGTGCCTCGGATGTCTGTGCACCTTCATCCAAACAGGCCACGACGATACGACGAATCCGATCAACAGTTACAGGTAGAGCCATACCCTGACTTTAGGGGCGAGCCAGGAAGCAAGGTTTCAAACCCGTTTGGCCCCGACTGCTGAAATTGCTGACATTGCTGAAATTGCTGAAATTGCTGACAAACACATCGCAAACCTGAAGCTCACTTGCTGCTGACCCGGCGACGAACCAGGCCAGCAACACACCGGGTTTAGAGTTTCCCAGCCACGCGCAAAGCGACCATAACCGCACCCGTAATCGTTCCGATGCCACCCAGAATCCCAAAGAAAAGCGACCGTGTTTGCTGTTGCAAACTCCGAGCAAACCCGTCCTTCAAATCATCCTTGACCGTGTACAGCTCCAGGCGAAGCGCATGGACATCATCACGAACGCTACCAATCTCGGCACGCAAATCATCACGAACAGTGGCGATTTCGCTGCGAAGGTTGTCTCGCAAATCAGCAATATCGGTTCTGATCGCCATCTCGGTTACACGCAATTCGTCGCGCGATGCCAGCTGACCATCAAGATTCAAAGCACTTGCAAGCACGCTTGCCTCCTCTTTTCCAATAGCTCCAGCCAACGCATTGATCATTCTTGCACGCTCAAACTCACTAATCGAGGCCATAAAGCCCCCTCCCTCGAACTTATGGGTGAAACCCGAAAAGCCACACGAGGAACAGCGCAAAAGCAAGCCTCGAAAGCCACCAACATCATGACCATGGGGGTATGACAACAAATCAAAAAATTTTGCGAGCCGTACCTTCAGCGATTTCCCGATGCGAGTCGTTGTAACGAGTTAGCCGTTTACGACCGCTCGTGTAGGTAAAAAACCTCCAGAAGAACGAGGACCGCATCGCTACCCACCACACTCAGCTAACAAAAATTCGCCTTTTTCAAAAGGCAGGCCTAGTGATACACCCTTGCACCAATCCTCAGTGTTGCCGAGCCGGTGCGTGCACGAACTAAAGGTCGGAGGTGGGGCCGACGATAGAGAGCCAATGACTGTGGCAATCCAAACATCGCGCCGGGTCCCCAAACTTGGGTTGGCTGATGCTCTGCCGCAGATGCTCCGTTGGAATGCCGCCCTAGCGGTCGCTCTGCTCCCCATTGGGGTGTTGGTTACAAGAATCACGTGGGTACAGCCATTCATTATGGTTTGTGATCTTGCCGCGATTTTGGCGGTTCTACTCGGTGCGGCCCAGATGTTTACTCGCACGATGCCTCGGTCGCCTCTGTTTGTGGCCGGGCTAATCTTCATCTGCGGACAAATCGTGAGCTATGTGGTGCATCCCGATTTGTTGGGCGTGATCAGGATCCTACGTACCTTTGGCATTTTGGTGATTGCTGAAACGCTGGCTTCCCTGACGCCGGGTCTGAGAGCAAAATTTGAGAAGGGCATCGTTGCCGTCGGTGTTTTTGAAGTGCTGCTTACGGTGGGCCATCGGATCCTTGGTAGAGCGATCGCTCCCGGGATCATCGAATTTGGTAGCAATGTTGTGGCCCGGGAAAATGCATCCATCAGCGTCGGTTCCCTGCAACACCAGTATGTGCTGGCTGGGCTTGGGCTTCTTGTTGGCGCGGTTTCCGTTCTCGGCTTGATCCGCTCCACACTGCCTCCCTTGTTGGTTTTTACCGGAATTGGTACGTGCGCATATCTTGCGGTGCAAAGCGTAGGGCGTGCGGCGTTTCTCGGCGTGGCTGCGTTGGCCCTTACCTTGATCGTTGGTTGGTTTGCTCGACCAGCAATCCGCAAGAATCTACTTTTGGCGGTTTTGGTGATTGCCGCGGGTTCTGCCATTGGGTACGACATAACCCGTAACGGTTGGGAAACCCGAAGTACGAGTGCCACCATCACGAAGGACGCCGGACGACCAGCGATGTACAAGCAAGCCTTTGGTTTATGGAAGAGTTCACCAGTCGTCGGGGTAGGAACGGGCCGCTACAACGTTGCATTGCTCGGTGAGCCGTCACTAATCAAACTCTCCAACGAGTTTCTGCCGGTCCACAATGTTCCTTTACATTTGGCGGCTGAAACGGGAATCCTCGGCTTAGGCACCGTGCTGGGTTTCGCAGTTCTGCTGTGGAAACGGATTCGCGCATTCGGCTTGCTCGTTGTGATGCCAGCTGCGGCAATTGCCCCATTCCTCATCTTCGATGTGTTCCATTGGGTTATCCCAACCGGCATTCTGCAGCTCGGTGTCTTCGTCGGAATGTTGACGTACCGGGAGCCCGGGTTCGGGACAAATCTTGAAGAGTCTCAAGCTCAGGTCAAAGCCGTCGCCGTTTGAACAACAAGACTTCATTCGCTGTCTTCCCGTCCAAGGTGGACCCTATTCGCAGTCCATTTTTTAGGCCACGGCCGCCCAGGCAAGCACGATCCGCCGATTCGCAGGCACCGATCCAGACCGCACCGATCCGGCCACGGGTTGTGCTCAACAGGGACCCTCAAAGACGATCATTGGCTGGCCAAGTTCGATTCACGAGCTGGGACACAACCAAAAATTTCTGAATGAGGCCTTTAGGTCGTTTGGCCCATTGCCGATGATTTGTAACATGGGATCGGTCACGTTGGCGAGCACGGCAGCTTTGACTGCAGATTTGCGTGCCAAGGCTTCAGACTCAACCCCCCTAGCCCCCGCATCAGACGAGTTTGCAAAGCTCGTTAGCGCCGAACTTCGGCTGCCAGCAACCAACCCACCCGCGCTCTTCACTACGGCAGAGCAGACACCACAATGCGCTCTGGTCTCAATTATCTTGTCGGCCAAGAACGAAGAAATGCATCTCCGCGGGGCGCTGGATTCGATTTTGGCTCAAACGTTCTCGAACTGGGAGTGTCTGATCTTTGATGACGGATCGACGGATGCAACAGCACGGATCGCCGCGAACTATGCAGAGAGCGATGCACGATTCCGAGTGTTCAGCTCTGAACAGTCGATGGGGTTGGCTCCCCGCCTCAACCAGCTGGTACTTGAGGCACGCGGCTCGTTGATTGCGCGTATGGATGCCGACGATCTCATGCTGCCGGAACGTCTTGCGAGCCAAGTTGCGTTCTTCGCTGGTCTTGATCCCGAGCGCCGAGACCATACAGTGCTGGGCGGATCGGTTGTCCTCATGAGCCCCGAAGGTCAAGACCTCGGCAACCGGGCAGCACCCACCAAGGCGAAGCTGTCGATCCGTGAATTCCCCCCGGTACTGCATCCAACCGTGATGGCCTCAACCAAGTGGTTTCATACGTTCCCCTACGATGAATCGGAAAAGTTTCGCAGGGCTGAGGATTCTGAGTTGTGGGTACGTTCGCATCGCACGACAACGTTTGCCAATTTGAATGAGCCGGTGTTGCGGTACCGAACGATCAACACCTTTGAGCCGGCACGGTTTGTCCGTTCGCAAAAGGCCATGATCCGGATCGGGCTTGCCCATCGGGTTCCGTTGCTGTTCCTTCGAGGTGTGCTTGGCGTGCTGGTGGGATTGGTTGCCATGCGTTGTAAGCCAGTCTTGCGAGCGGCTATGGCATTACGGCGACGCATGCTTGGCGAGCGCATCACCGCACTGTTCCGCAAAGGCATGTCGGCTGCTGTGCAATGGTCAGGCCGCCTTGCTGTCATGGTCGCTTCAATTGTGACGTTCAATATCGGCTCATTGCTTCATCGCCATGTTCGCGGTGCCTTTAACGTCGGCCCGTCGGGA
>JAYTWN010000023.1:0-4638 GCA_043743435.1 Acidimicrobiia bacterium | reverse complement strand
CTCCGCTTCGCTTCGAGTCCCACCAGAGAGTTCACTTCCGACCGGCAAGGCGGATCGGGAACCCTGGCCGTTTTCCGTCGGCCGCACACGGGATATTTGTGCTCGGGCAATCTCGACGAAGATCACGCTTCCATCGGGCATGGCAATTGGGCCTTCGGGAAATCGAAGTTCCTCAGCGACCAGGGTTGGGTTAGAAAGCAGCACATCGTTGGGTGTCGAGAGATCCATAGCCATGGACAGTGTTTAGCGCCCAAAGACTTCTGTATGCCAACCGGGTTCAGATCACGGCGACCCGTTGTTGCGGGGAGGCGCCTTGGCGCGCGCGACCGGTTTTATCCAACGGAAATGAAACCGCAATGGATCGCAGGGTGCCACTTACATACCCTCAGCACTCAGAGTTGAAATTTGCCGTCGGTTCGGCGAAGGCGAGTTTGTGGTTCAAACTGGACATCCTGTGTCGTCGACCCCTCCCCTCCTTTCGCGTTGGCAACGACTCGTTCACTTGGTGCCACGGTCCTCGCTGAGTTGGCCCGTAAGGCTCTTTCGAATTGCTGCTGCGTTCGTTTGCGTCGCCGTGGGAATTGGCTTGATGATTCGGGCTCGATTTGGGGTGGCACCCACCGACACGCTGAACAAGGGCTTCGCCGACAACACGAACATCCGGTTCGGATTGGGATTTATTGTCGTTTCCGCTGGGTTGTACCTGATTGGTTTTGCATTGGGCTCCCCACCAGGACCGGGCAGCATCGTTGGAAGTCTCGTTATCGGGAACGTGATTGACGTCATGTTGGGCTTGGTGGATGAACCAAAGGCTTTACTCGTTCGTATCCTGTTTTTTACTGCGGGCATAGTTTTGGTGTCCGCCGGAATTTGCTTGGCGATTTCCACCAATCTGGGCGCCGGCCCAAGCGAAGTGGTGATGTTAGGGCTGCATCGCAAAGGCCTTTCACTCGTAGTGTCACGCTGGATTGTCGACGGGTTTCAGATGGGCTTGGGTTTTGCCTTAGGGGGACCGTTGGGGATAGGCACCGTGATTTTTTTGCTCACGATGGCGCCCTTGATTAATGTTGGATTGCGGCTCTTGCGTTACACACCACAGATTGAAGCCACTAGTTGAAACCACAGGTTGAAACCACAGGTTGAAACCACGGGTTGAAGTTACTAAGCGGACCAACCCGTCGAGGTCCGCCGCTCCACGTCACCAGTTGCCGACTCGATACGAAACAGATGGATCCAGCTGTTGGCCACCAGATCGCGTACAACTTCGTGCTCGGCAATGACGGAATCGATTCCTTGGCGTGGAGCCTCGATAAACACCGATAGACGCAATGGTTGATGACGCAGCACCTCTCCGTCGTGGAGGGACTGCATCGCCAGCCCGATCCGAAGGTCACCGCCGTTTCCTTCGAACACACCTATGCGTCCACCCACCACGTTGTGCAGCACCTTGTTGCCACTCCCATAGCGCCGGTTGTCGACGGTCGACGCGTTGTATTGCATATTGATCCAATTCGTCACCACCATCGGGGCGGTCATGATCAGGGTCAGCGTTGACAAATCGGTGTCGGTTTGCCAGTCGTAGTCATGCAGAAACGAACGTCCATCGAGATTGATGTGTCGGGTACGTTTTCGCGGGGCAACAACAAATGCCGCGTTGCCAGCAAGACCCCATTCGGGCCGAACCTGAGACCAATCATTGGCTCGTTCCAACACGGCTCTCTTCAGAAGTTCAGTATGTCCGCGTAGCTTCCTTAAACCGAGCGACGGTGCCCGTTCAGCCCTAGCTCGATTCCCCGCCTCGGCCAACCCCATTCGAAGTTCTTCGATGGCTGAACTTTGGTTCGTCGGCGCTAGTTCGGTATCGAAGAGTTGCACTTCATCGGTGGTGGTGTTGTGCAATCCGGGAACGAACCAGGTGCTTTGCGGAATTGCGATCCCGAGCGGAACAAGATGGGTACGAACGGCAGGGGCGTTAAGAAGGTCGGCCAAAACCCGCGCGTTCACTTCGCCCGTTTGACCTCCACAGGCTCCACAATCAAGGCCAGCGGCTTGGGAATTATTGGCGCTCTGGCTACCATGCCCACACAGCAGAACCAACGGAGCAAAACCATCGAAAAGACCCATTCCACGCAAGACCCGATTGGCGATGGCGGCAGCTGCACCAGGATCGTCGGCCACCAAACCGAGCCGGGGACGAAGACCGGACCGTGACGTTGCACTCAATCCTTCGTGTTCCCATTTCGGCGCTCCACCCGTGTTTGGGAGGCTGTCCTTGATGAGCTTGGGACCGTAGAGCAGACCCATTGATTCAACAAAGCTGAACACCGAAGCCGGCGCACTACGGAACTTACTCAACCGAGTACCGGCCGCCAGCGCCGCTGCTCGCTCGCTCGCCATCGCTTCCAACCCGGGACCATTCGTGCTCCTGGCCACGGTGAGCTGCTCACCATTTGTCCCGAGTCCGGACTGCTCACCATTTGTCCCGAGTCCGGACTCTTGATTGGCGGCGGGCCCCATATGCGCTTCACTTCGAGTCTCCTCAGGGCGTCCTTTCCTGGCGACAAGCGGGACCTGGGACTCTGTCACGTTGAGCGCAGGTGCCAAAAGGCCCGGCAGCTGCGGTCTGGTGAACTCGCTCGCCGCTGGCGTATAGGAAATCGGTAGACCAAAGAAGCCGGCGAAACCGCGAGTATGAATCGTGGGGGACGAGCCTTCGAGGGCACGACGGAACACCTCGGAGCGAACGTCAATACAGAAGACCGCTTGAACCGACGGCACCACATCCAACGTACGCATATTAGCAGTACTCAGTGCACGTACCAAAGTTTGTTGATACGAATGCTCGACCGCGCGTTGCAAGACCCAGTCGACACGCTGATCTTGGATCAACGAGGCCGCATGCTTGTCGGCTTGCACCCAAGAAGCGGTCCAGGCATCCCAGGCGTCAGGCTCCTGAAGTACAACGCTATCTCGGTGAAGCATCCACTCCCAGGCCAGTCGAATGGCGAGAAGACCAAAGATCTCTGTGTTGTCACCAGGATCAGTACCAACGCCGGAACTGCCAGCAGAACCATGATCAGCGCCACCATCAGCACCGTCAGCGCCACTGTCAGCACCGACGGCACCTCCAACGAGTCGGGCTTGCCAACGCAGATGGCTGCACCAAGCGGCCCACCCATTGATCGAGCCAAGCAATGCAGTTAGGTAGGCCTCCTGACCCGCCTCGGGAACCCTGAGGTCTTTGAGCATCATCTCGATGGCGTTCGTCGGCTCGATCGGAAGCGCTGCAAGTTGATCGCGCACCCAGGATCGCCGGTGGTTCCATGCCACGCCATGCAGCATCGATTGTTGACGGCGCCACTGAGAAAACACGTCGACACTCTTGACACTCTTGACACTCTTAACACTCTTAAGATCCTTGGAACCGTTTGCACCGTGGGCTGATTTGCCTTGATGCCACGAGGCTTGGAATTCATCAAAGTAAGAGCCGCAATGTTGGCTGATCTCATGAGTGACATAGTCGGACCAGCTTTGCCCCGGGCGAGGTGGGGTGCCCAGGTTCGCCAAATCCGTCACCAAAGCCATGCGCGCATATGTTTGCTCAGTGGCACCGACTGCGTTCAGCACAGTTCGAGCCTCTTCGGCCAACGACTTGTCACCGAGTTGAGTGGCCGCGGCATCGAGATCAACTTCGGTGAAAGGTCCGTCGGCCCATTGTTCTCGAAACCACGACCGCGGCATCGTCAACACCGTTCCGGCCAACGACCCGAGGTGGCCAGCGGCTTGGGCAATGGGCATTGAGCGCCAGCCCCAGTATGGGTTTACGGCGATGAATTGGTCGAGTGGCCAGGTGGGAGCGATCCGCTCACACGCAGCTTCGAGGTTGCGAATAGTAACCGGCGTTGCCCTTAGCGTTTCAACAGGAGTTTCGACAGAGTTCATACCAAGCTCCCATCAAGGATTGTGGTTGTGGCGGTTTGCGAAGTCCCAAAAGCGTCCGCCGCGAAGTGCTGCGTTGATGACGAAACCAAGGCACGTGCGCCTATCGTGTGCGTTGGAAGAAGCGACGTTGGCTTGGCTACAGCTGGAGGAGGCCACACGGAAAACGCCAATCGGGTGAAGGTTTCGTCGAGAAAGAGTCCGCCGTACATCCATGGGTAGAGCCGCTGCAAAACCCGGGCATGAGGCGAAACAACGCAGAGCACCTGCACCACAAACAACAAGGCAAAGGCGATTCCCACAAAGATCAGTAAACCAATCGGAGGCTGCAAACCTGCGTGCGGAACGAGATGAACAAACAACGCGTGAAGTCCAAAGTACGCAAACGGTACGGCGAAGATCGATCCAATCAGCACCAGTCGAGCCTGCGACGTTCGGGCGTGCGCAGTGCTTACAAGCGGGACCAACGCTGCAGCGACAATCCCACCCAATACCCACAACGCTGGCGAAGACACATCGGTGTCGCTTTGCGAGAGTCGACTCCAAACCCAACCCGCACCAAGCGTGGCAACCACCGCGACACTGAGGCTGCCAACCACCGATGCAGGCGTTGGGGCGGCCGGTTTTGCCGTCAACTGTTTTCGTTGCGTAACACGAACTACCCCGCCCGCTCCAAGGAAAGCGTGAGCCTTGTACAGC
>JAYTWN010000022.1:0-10638 GCA_043743435.1 Acidimicrobiia bacterium | reverse complement strand
GCAGCGTCGATGGCATTTGAGATGAGGTTGTCAAACGCCGTTACATAACGATCGGTGTTGAGCCGCACGTGCAAATCAGGCGTGAGGGAAGTGACGAGGTTCAGGTCACGTTCGGCCATCAGGAAGGACCAAAACGCAGCACGATCGGACGTCAATTGCGAAACGTTTACCACTTGTGCTCCTCGATCGGTCTGGTCTTGACGGGCCAGGACCAACAGCCCGTCGACGTTGCGAGAAAGCCGACCAACTTCGTCCAAAGCGCGTTGCCGACGGATTTCTCTACCCTCGGCAGTGTCGAACTCCATGGCCTCGATCTGGAGGCGAATAGCGGTGAGGGGTGATCGCAACTCATGGGACGCGTCGGCCACGAATGCTTGCTGCGTGTTGACCAAATCATCAAGACGTTCGGCCATGGTATTGAACTCGGTTGCCAGTTGGCGAATATCGGGAGGTCCCGTTGCGACGGGCGCGCGCGTAGCGAGATTCCCGGCGCCGAACTGCCTTGTCGCTGCCTCAAGCTCAGCGATCGGCTTGCCTATCCATCGTGACAGCGCAATGGCTAAGACCGTGACAAGTGCAGCCATGGCCAAACCAAAGGTGATCAAACGGGTCCGTTGCACAGCGAGGCGTTGATCGACCCCTAGGGTTGGGATGCTGACTCTGGACGCGCCAAGAATTTGACCGGCGGAGGAAATCGGTGCGGCAACAAAGAGTGACGAGTACCCCAACGTTGCGGAATTCCGAGAGACTGCAGCGAAGTTCCCCTTCAAGGCTTCGACGAATTCGGGGCGGTTGCTCATGGAGCGTGATTCAGATGTGCTCCCCGAAGTGGTTTGCGCTTTTGACGAGGAGGCATCTCCATTGGTGAGGTGGAGCTGATCACTGCTATCGGTCCAAACCAACCCGGCACCGTCAACAATCACAATGCGAGTACCGGTTTGCTCTGCATACCTATGAATGGCTGCGAGTACGGCCGGTTCAGCTTTTGTGCCGTGGCTGAGATAATCTTCAACGGTCGCTCCAATCGTCACCGCATCATGGATGAGTTCAAGTCGAAGTCGTTCTCGTTCGAACTTTTCTACCGTTCTCAAAAACGGAATGCCTAAAAGCACCAGCATGGCCAAAACCAAACTCAACGCAGCAGCTACGAGTCGTCGGGTCATGTCACGAGCGCTGTTAAAATTTGATTGAGGGGGAGCGGACGTCCGTTGGCGCGTGTGGAGTTCATTCGAGTTCGACCTTGGCGTGGCTAAGGGCAGGATCGGCCAAGCGGTATCCCACGCCGCGAACTGTTTCGATCCACCCCGGGTTGCCGAGCTTTTGGCGTAACTGGGCAACGTGAACATCGAGGGTCTTGGTGGGCCCGTACCAATGCTCATCCCAAACCTGTTCGATGATCGACATGCGCGGGACCACAGCCCCTGGGTCTGCGCCTAGCACCACCAGCAGGCCAAACTCTTTCGGGGTCAGAGCGACTACTTGGCCGTTGAGGTGCACGCGGTGAGTTCGATGATCAACCGTAAGTGCACCCATGATCATCGTCGTGGCTGTATCCGGTTTGGTGGCTGCGTTTGAGGAAACGAACGAGTCGTTGGTTGCAGGTTGGATTGAATTTCTCGTCTGGCTGGAGGCGGAAGCGCCGGCTATTCCTGGCATCAGGACCATCATGGAGGGAGCCTGAATTGGGTTCGGGGCTGCGTTGTTCTGGACTGGCTGCTGGGCTGGGTCGTTGCGGTCTGTTGCCGCGCTGTTGGTGACGCTCAGTTCGGCTACGGAATCAAAACGACGCCGAACCGCGCGAATCCGAGCGATCAGCTCGCGGATGCCAAAGGGCTTTGACACGTAGTCATCGGCACCGAGTTCGAGTCCGACGATGCGATCAATCTCCTCGTCGCGGGCGGTGACCATAATGACGGGAACCGATGAGAGCTTACGAATTTCCCGGCAAACATCGAGTCCATCCATATCCGGCAGACCCAAATCGAGAAGCACCAGATCAAACGCTTCGTTGGTGATCGCGACAATGGCGTCCAACCCGCACGCTACGTGGACGCCGTCAAAGCCGTGGTGTCGAAGCCCTGCGAGAAGCGGCTCGGCAATAGCTAAATCGTCCTCAACTATGAGTAAGCGCATGTCGCAAGTGTGGCAGGTGAATGCTCAGTAGTCCCGGCCTTGGCCGAGTCTTTACGTTTTCCTAACCAAATGAGACAAGGGTGGGCGATGACACTGACCACTTCTGCAAGTCTGGCGAAACACACCGAGTTTTCATGACACTTTTTTCCTGATCTTGGCTTCGACTTGGCTTCGACTTGGCACTACCTTGGCCCTACCTTGGCTTTGCCTTGGGCTTCCCTTAGGGGTTGATGCTTCATGCTTATTGGCATGACATCAAACGTACATTCTCATCAAGTAGCCCGCTCTGCAGCCGTTGTTGGACTGGCCGGAGTTGCCCTCATCCACCTTCTTGAAGTGCAAAACAAATACCAAGAAGTCCCCTACCTGGGCATCGGTTACGTGGCACTCATCGTTGTGTCGATTATTGCTGGCGCGTTACTGCTGCATTCCAACTCACGTGTTGGTTGGGTGCTCGCGGGAGGCGCAGCACTCGGAACCATGGTCGGGTTCATTCTCACTCGGACCGTTGGGCTTCCCCAGTCGAGCGGCGACATTGGGAACTGGCTTGAGCCCATGGGTCTTGCCTCGTTGTTTGTTGAGGCCATCGTGGTTGGTGTCTCGGCTTACGCACTTGGCACCATGAACCGCTTTCATGACCCGGCAAGTGCTTAACGATTCCGTGGGACTGGAGGTGGTTTTCGTCGATTGTCGCCTTTCGGCAAACGTGTGCCGGTGGTGCTGTGGTTCTAGCGAGTGTTCGGGTCTTTGCTGGGCGCATGTTCTGGGTTGGCTCTTCGCCACGTGAGCGCGGCAACCGAGCCCAAAATGATGGGCGGTAGCCATGTAAGTACTCGATACACCAGCACCGCAGCGACCGCGGGTTCGGCCTTAGCGCCAAACCCGCGCAAGGCCGTGGTGAGACCGACATCAACCACGCCAAGCCCGCCGGGAGTCACCGGAAAGGCCGTGGACAAAAGCCGGGTACTCGCCCAAGCAGCGAATGCCTCGGTATAGGTCACCCTAAGTCCTGTTATTCCAACAGCTCGTACCGAAAAAGCCAAAACCAGAAATACGCTAAGTACACCTACGACTGTCGTGATGGTTAGCGCCAACCAACGAGCCCGAAGCAGCAACACACTGTCAGCCCGAAAAGCGGCGAATGTATCGGGGGCCGTGCTCTTGGTCGGCTGCTTACGGAACCGATGCCAAACATTGCGAGCTTTGTCGGCCCATTGGCCCATGGTTCTTGCTCCCGCGTCTGTGCGCATAACTTGCCACGCGGCGGCGAGCACCGCAACAAACACCACAGCCCCGATGCGCGCAGATATTTCCAGCGCTGCATTCTTTCCGCCGCGCAGCGTCAGGAGGGAGAGTCCAACCAGGGGTAGAGCCAAGTTGACCAGATTGTTCCAGACACCGGTTATGACCATTGCTCTTGAAGAATCAGGCGTTGAGAACCCCCAAACGCGCAGCATCCGGTATTGCATACCCATACTGACAGCCCCGCCGAAAGGAGCAACGTTGGCGATAGCAGTTCCAGAGAGCGTCAGTCGGAGGGATTGGCTGTAGTTGAGGCCAGGGAGAGCCACCATCCAATTGGGTGCATAGGTAGCCACGTTTAGTACGGCCCCGCTGCCGAGAAACACAAGCCATGTGGGGCTGATGTGGCGAATCGTGTTCCAAACGTCGCCGTAGTTGGCGAAACGTGGGATCACCACCACGAAGATGACGAGGATTACTGCGAGCGCCAAAACCGGTCCGAGGGCGCGTCTGAAGCCGTTTGGTGAACTGCTGTTCGTAGGGGGCAAAGGCAGACGAGCGTTCTCGTCTGGGGCGGCTTGTGCGTCGATGACTCAAGGTTAGGGGACACTAAGCCGCGTGGTTCCGCTCTTGTGTCACTGGTGTAGGGAACCGGAAGAAACGGTGCAACGTTTTTCAGTCGAGTCTTCGGCACCCATTGGGCAATGCCTGCCGAAATGCCTACCGAAATGCCCGCCGAAATCTCTGCATCGTTACTTTTCGACAGCACGGACTATTGCGGGGACGCAGAAATTGCTCTGCGGCGTTTGAACCAGCCCCGTGGCCATTTCGGTACTTTCGCTGCACTCGTTGCGGAACCTTTTCGTGAACACCCGCTACTGTGACAATCCCATGGTCATTGATACCGAACCTCACGGAGCTGCCCAGTCGTCGTCTAACGGTCGAGTTGCCCTGGTCACTGGATCGGCCAAAGGAATCGGTCGAGCACTTGCCCTCTGCCTGGCCGACGATGGCTATCGAGTGGCGGTGCACTACCGGTCCTCCATCGTCGAGGCCGAAGAGGTGGTGCATTTGATTCGTACGAACGGGGGAACTGCTGAGCTGTTTCAGGCCGACCTGTCTAACGACGCTGCGGCACGGTCGCTCGTAGAGGCGGTCATCGCCAAAATTGGTGGGCTGCATGTGGTCATCAACAACGTGGGGAACTTTGCCATCGGTCCGCTTGCTTCCTAT
Organism: Acidimicrobiia bacterium; assembly: GCA_043743435.1. Lineage (GTDB taxonomy): Bacteria > Actinomycetota > Acidimicrobiia > Acidimicrobiales > JANYDT01 > JANMZO01. The sequence continues at coordinate 6,030 of JAYTWN010000022.1, read as the reverse complement.
CCGGTTGAATCGTGGCGGGACATGTTTGCCTCCAACCTTGATTCGACCTTTGCCGTTTGTCAGTCGGCATTGGTTGCTATGCGCGCACAACAGTGGGGACGAATCGTGAATTTCGGCTTTGCGGGAACTGGGCAGTTGGCCGCTCGTCCGCAGAGTGTGGCGTACACGATTGCCAAGACGGGGGTCATGCTGCTCACTAAGGCCATCGCTGTTTCAGAAATCGCTAACGGCATAACCGCCAATGTGATCGCACCAGGCATCATTGAGAACAGTGTTGGCGACCTACCAGCGGTTCCTGCGGGACGACTGGGCACCTACGACGACGTCTGTGCAGCGGTGCGCTATTTCGTTAGTGACGAAGCCAACTATGTAACTGGCCAAACGCTCGAAGTGGCTGGTGGCTGGCACCTGTAGCACAGCGAGCAAAAGCTCGGTTGGGTGGTCTTCACGGTTTTCCGACAGTTCGCAAACGTTATTCTGCTCTTTTGAGACTTTTCGCTCCTGCACAAACTTTGCGCTCCTGCACAACGTGGAACTACGCAAAGTTTGGCTGAGCGCACAGAGTTTTGAAGCCGAGAAATGGAATTGTCGTAAGCCTCAGTCGTAACTTCCAAACTCGCGCTCAGCCTTGGGAGGCTGCCAAGGCTTTCCTTGCTTCCGGCGAACTGCTCGAGCATTGCCTAGCGTAAAGCTCTGGATGGCTTCTATAACTTCAGTTCCTCGTGCCTCGCCGCCTGAAGATGCAGGGTGATCAAGGCTAACCACGAGGGTAGTGAGCAACGTAGTTATCGGAACTGCAGCAATTAAACCAATACTCCCCGCCAGCATCCTCACGATTTCGGTGGCCACGGGTTCGCCATTGACCACCTCTCCAAATGGCGTTCCGGCCTGGGTGAACAGTACGAGCAATGGCAAAGCTGCGCCAGCGTAGGCGAGAACCAAGGTGTTCACCACGGAAGCAATATGGTCACGTCCAATACGGATTGCGGCGTGGTACGTGGGCCAAAAACCGCGATCAGGATTCGCGGCATGAAGCTCCCAAACCGCTGAGGCTTGCGTAACCGTTACATCGTCCAGAACACCAAGCGCACCTATTATTATCCCGGCCAACAGCAGAGATTTCAGATCTACTTGCTGGGCCGTTGCTCGAACGTAGTTTGCTTCCTCTCCCGAAAGTCCCGTGAAGTGCGCAGCACGAACGGCAATCCACGCAAGCGCTCCAGTGATCCCCAAACTCGTTACCGTGCCGAGCACCGCGGTGGTAGTCCGGGCGCTAATTCCGTGGGAGAGATACAGGGCCACAAACATCACCGCCGAAGACCCAATAAGAGCTACCAGCAGTGGGTTTCGCCCTTCGATAATGGCGGGCAACATGAACGTGATCAGCACTCCAAGCGATAGGGCTAAGGCCACAAGTGCCCTTGCTCCATGTTTTCGTCCTATAACGATTGCTGCACCACAAAAAAGGAGAGTGAGGAGAAGCAGCGGTCGTTCGCGCCGAAAATCGTAAAACACGTAGCCAGCCGTTGATTCCGTTGGCGTTTCGTTTTGGACTCCTGATGTTTCATCTGATGTTTCATCTGTTGCCGCGGATGAAACGTACCGACGTTCGATGCGCTCGACGTATATTTTTTGGCCCGTCCGGAGTTCTACGCCAGTGGTTGGGGAGAGCTGAAACACTGAGCTTCCATTCTTTTCTGGCCCGCCGTTTAGACGAATGGTCACTTCTTCGCAGTAGGTGACTCCTGTGTCTTGGGCGTAGTCGCTCGAACACTTCACTGCATCGACACTCAGTACCGTCGCGCCAATGAGCCCTGGGTTTCCTGCGGGTGATGCCAAGGGGCTTTTGGAATCCGACCCTTTCGGCCATAAAACAGCCAGAGCGACGGCGTTGCCAAGAACGAGTGGGATGGTGATTGCTGCGAGGAGTCGTCGAATTCGTTTCGTGACTTTGGGTGCTGGACCATGGCTGTGTGTGTGGCCAATGAGGCCCGGAATGTTGCCCGCATCATATTCTAGCGCTTCGCGCTGCGTGTCGTTGTCGTGGAGAAGTTCGGAATCGACAGATGAACCCATGGTTCCATTGTGGCTGACGCGCATTGGGGGAGTGCGAATGGTTGTCCCCGCTGGCGGCTCTGGATTCATTGATTTCTCCTTACGAATCAACGTGGAATCTGAATGGTCGAGCAGCGCGGCCTGGTTGTCAACTTGTAGTGACGAATCGGTGTGACGAATCGGTGTGGCGGGACCGTGTGGCATACGGTGTGGCATACGGTGTGGCCCAACAGGTCAGATCGACGGGAAGTCGAGACGACCGTTGATCGTTCGGCCTAAACGAACGCCAACGAAGTGGTTGCGATGATGGCCAGAGACGGTGCAACCACAACCCAGGGCGCCCGTTCAGCATGGGGCTGTGCCGAAGCAAGCACGGCACCCCACTCGGCAGAGGGAGGCTGAGGACCAACGCCCAGAAAGGACAACGAAGAGACCGAGACAATGGCATGACCAAAGCGAGCGGCGATAAGGGAGAGCAAGGGCGGTGAGACGACGGGAAGAATGTGGCGAATTAGGACCCGTTTTTTCGAAGCTCCCGTGGCTACAGCGGCCTCCACCCATTGTTGTTGCTGCGCAGCATCTATCTGAGCGAGGACCAATCGGAAGTACGGGGATCGGCGATCAATCGGGCTTCAACATTGGCAATGCTCGGAGTCTTCTTCCAATGCTTTAGGTTGGCTGTGAGCTCGATCCGTTGCTGGGGAACGTACTTCGATTTGGTAGATCCCGGTGCCAAAACCAAGGGCCGACGGGACAGCAGATTTGTATTCGCCGAGAGCAAGTATGGCCGAACCTGGACTGGACAGTCTGAGCGGCACCAGGGGGTCTGGCCGGGCCGTGGCAATCTCAACGGTGCGAGAATCGACAGCACTCGCGACCAAACCGGTTCCTCGCAGTGCCCGTGGCGGAACCGTGGCCGCTGCTGATTTGTTGATTGCATTCACGACGGTTGCGGCATCGAGTGTCGTTCCATCGTGAAACAACACATTGTTGCGGAGGGCAAATCGCCAAGTGGTCGGGGTGATCTGCTCCCAAGAGGTGGCCAATAGCGGTTGCGCCTCGCCAGAAGCGGTAGCACGGACCAGAGTTTCGGTCACGCCAAGCCGGGTTAGGAGGAATGCATCGTCGGAATACACCGACAGCCCAGCTCTTGGCGGGAAGGACAGGGCGACGTTCAGTTGCCGGGACGGGGTTGGGGCTGGTGCGATCGAGGATGTGCTGGTGGCAGTGACGGTGACGGTCGCAGTGACGGTGACGGTGGCACCCGGTCGTGTGGCAGGTGATTTTGACACCGCTCGTTTCTTTCCTTGATCCTTGATTCCTCTTGTCTTGGATGCGACGGGTTTGGAACCCTGTGCTGTTCTGGTGGGCCCCATCTTCGCTTCGCTTCGAGTCCCGCCAGTGGGTGCTTTTCCAACCGGCAAGCCGGATTGGGAACCCGTTGTCGTTTGAGCTTCGGAACTGAAGGATCCAGCGGTGAGGAAGAGTGCCGTAATTGCCACGGCTGAGCTTGTTCGGATTCGCATGGTGTTCTTTCGTAGACGGTCTGACCTTCTGAATGCAACAGTAATGATAATCATTCGCATAACGATTGAGAGTCACTGTTGATGTTGTCTCCAGGACAGTGATGGCTGCTCAGCTGGGGTGAGCATGGGCTGGGCTCCCGCAGCACGCTCCTGCGGGTAGTGTCGAAAGTCATAGGTGCAGCGGGGTGCTGCAGCCGCTGACCCAAGGAGTTCGCTTTGAGAACCAGAACCGCCATTGTTCGAAACTCGCCAGTAAAACCGGATGCGGAAAAATGGGAAGTCGTCGAGGTCGAGCTTGATGCTCCACGATCCGGCGAGCTACTGATCAAGATGGTCGCTTCCGGCCTGTGTCACAGCGACGATCACATTTCCACCGGAGACATTCCTGTTGGCATCTACCCCTTTGCGGGTGGACACGAGGGCGCCGGAATTGTTGAGCAGATCGGCGAACACACACCGGGTTGGGAAGTCGGGGATCATGTGGTGATGTCGTTTCTCCCGGGCTGCGGACGATGCCGCTGGTGCGCCTCGGGTATGCAGAACCTTTGTGATCTCGGTGCTGGGTTGTTGAGTGGGGCTCGAGCCGACGGAAGTTACCGAATGCACCTGCTCGATGGAACCCCCGTTGGCCAAATGTGCGGCATTGGAACGTTCTCGGAATACACCGTTGCACCCATTGACTCTTGTGTAAAAGTTCCGAAAGACATCCCGTTGGACAAGGCGTGCCTGGTGGGTTGTGGTGTCGGTACCGGCTTTGGTTCGGCCGAAAACTCCGCCAATGTGCAAGCAGGCGACACGGTTATTGTGATGGGCATCGGTGGCATTGGTATCAACGCCATCCAAGGTGCTGCCTATAAGGGTGCCTCGCATGTGATTGCTGTTGATCCGGTGGCGTTCAAGCGAGAGAAGGCCATGGAACTCGGGGCCACGCACGCATTCGCCAACATGGAAGAAGCAACGGCTTTTGCTCAAAGTGTTACCAATGGGCAGGGTGCGGATTCGGCCATTGTTACCGTTGGAATCACCAAAGGCGAACATATTGCTGAAGGCTTCAACGCCATTCGCAAAGCTGGCACCGTGGTGGTTACCGGGTTAGGTGACTTGATGGAAGTTGGCATCCCGGTTTCGGTAGGCATGCTTACCTTATTCCAAAAGCGCATTCAAGGTTCGTTGTTCGGTGAATCCAGCCCGTCGAAGGACATCCTGCGTTATCTGTCGATGTATCAAGCAGGAAAACTCAAGCTCGACGAATTGGTCACCCGCACCTACACGCTTGAAACCGTGAACGACGGTTACGCCGATATGCACGCTGGCAAAAACCTCCGAGGCGTACTCATCCACAAGCACTAACCCTCGAGCTTTGCTTTCTGGACGACATAGGTGGCTCATGGGGCTACTTATGTCGTCCAGTGAGCCTTTTTTGTTATGGCGTTAGGCCAGGAGCGATTTGATGGTTGCGGCGATGGGAGCGAAACTCCGAGCATCGACCAGGAACTCGTCGGTTGCTTCGATGATTTTCCAACCGTCGGCGACCAAAGCTCGTCGTCGTTGAGCGTCTCGGAGTTGGGCGGCTTTCGAACCGTGGGTGAAAAAGGGGCTGATTTCGAGAATCACCTTGAACTCGGGCCAAGCGAAATCGGCTTCAACATTTCCTGAAGCCGTTCGAATCACCATGTTGGCTTTACCGGCTGGAACGCCGAATGACTTGAGCCAACGCGCAGCCTTTTGTTCGAGTTGGCTGCGTCGCAATACCCGGCCATCGATACGCTGGCTCAGCTCGTGACGGAGCATTTGTGTTCCCCTCATTCCCCTTGTGTGGGTTCCTGAGAGACTCTTTAACAGGCGTGGCACCGAGATGAGTCGGTTCGCAATCGCGAAGTCGAGACACGTCGCAAGACGTGCTGAGTCAACAATTGGCGCAATCGATACGAGTGTTGCTGCGGGAGTAAGAATTCTGCCGCTGTGCCATCGCTGATCGGAAAGCATGGTTCGGGCCTGGTGCAGCTGCATTTCTTCGACTTTTTGGCGCGAACCGTGGGGAATAATGAGCTCCGGAAGATCCGGGACTGAACCGATTGGCATTCCGTGGAGTACAGCAGCTGAGCGACGGGCGATCACACTGCGTTCGCGGCTAAGGCACGCGCCTAAACATCGTTGACCAAAGGTTTCCTCCACGCTTGAGAGGCGATAGACCTGCTGGTAGGAACGAACAATGAACCCGCTGGCCAGCCTGGTGTGCAGGGAGCTTTTCGAAACTCCTGATCGTTCAGCTTGATTCGTCGTAAAAATGCCGAGCTGTCCGGCTGCAAGTCGGTTGAGTGCAACATCAATTTCTAGTGTGGAGCTCCGTCGCCTCGTGGGCCGATTTGATGGATTGCCTTTCGTTGAGCGGACAGCTTGATCTGGTTGATCTGGTTGATCTGGTTGATCTGGTTGATCTGGTTGATCT
>JAYTWN010000021.1:0-22684 GCA_043743435.1 Acidimicrobiia bacterium | reverse complement strand
GTCAGAAACCCCAAGATCAGCAGCAATCTGCAAACGAGGCTTCGACGAAGAACGAGCAAGCTCACAAGCACGAGCACGAAACTCGGCATCAAACATCGATGGTCTAGACATATTTCAGAATCCTTTCAAAAGACTCCGGAATCAGGGGTGTAATTCACCCCATCCTCGACCCAACCCTCCCCGCACTAGCCGCCCTCACCGGCGCACTCATAGGCCTACTCGCCGGAGCCCTACCCGCCCGACGAGCCACCAACCTCCAACCCATCGAAGCCCTCCGCTAAACAATCACAAACGGCACCGATGCATCAAACGGAACTTTTCCGAAAGGGAGAAATACTTGCTTCCGCGATTGTCAGATCAAATGCACGGGTGATCCAGAGGACCTCATCGATATGCTCAAAGCACGTAATCAACTAGTGGTGAGGATCCTCGCTGTCTAGCCAAAAGCAGTCTCACTCGCCGAGTCCAGCCTCGGGGCGGATCCAACGCGCATTCTTCGAACGTGGCGCACCAAACAGCAGGGTTACTAGCCGTGCTTTTCGCAATTGCACCAGTGTTGAAGAAACGGTTTGCGGGTCGGCAGCCACACGGGCGCTAATTTCGGAACAGCTGAGCGGATCACTCGACAACCGACAAGATCCGTTCTCGTACCGTCAGAGCTGCTCGACCAAACTATGCGACGGGGGACAAGCGAAATCGTCCTTCGCTACCGAATCCTTTGGAAGCCCCATCGGCTCGTTCTCATGAAATCTGTACATAACGAATCAGCGAGGCCGCGTCTTTCGGCGGACAACCTGCTCGAGTATTCACAAGTCGAGGTCTCCAAAGGTCGCCCCCCGCAATTCTTCGGGATTGCGGGATTGACTCACCGACTAGCAAAAGCCCGCTCACAGTCAGATGGACGATAGCCCTTGCTATGTCTGGCTGAACCCACTACTTGCTGGGTTGGGGGTAGTTCTGTTTGAGTTTTTCGACGGAAACTACTGGTTCGTGGGGGTAAACCGCTGGGGATTGAAGCAAGAGCCGTTGGCGATCCGTCAGCACTGAAAGAAGTTGAGGATCGTTGAGTTCGGTTTCGTAGTTGCGACCCCAAGCAAGGAACCCCGGCGCGTATTTGAAGAACAGAGAGCGTCGTTGCTCGGGGCCCAGCCAGGGCATGGTTCCGTGGGTGATGGCTTCGGTAAAGAACACCACGTCGCCAGCCTGAAGTTCGACCTCAAGAACCAGTGACGGATCATGCGGATCAGGTAAAGCAAAATTGGCTTTGTGGCTACCGGGAACACAACAGAAACCACCCGCACCCAACTGATGATCGACGAGCGCCCACTGCACAGCCACCAGCCCGTTGACCATCTGGCCGTCACGAACGGTATAGGACTGTGCTGGATCGTGCGGGGTAGCACCACCATGCAGTCCTAGGCCGCTGGTGCCCGGCGACATGATGATGCCGTAGCAATGATCGAGCCGAACCGTAGGTCCACAGAGTTCTACAACGGGTTCCAGAACCGCATCATGATCCATAAGCGTACGAAACACTTCATGGTGAAGGAATCGGCTGAATCGCTGCGAAGCAATATCGGCTCCCGGCGTTGGCAGCTCCAGACGATCAATAGTTCGATGAATTTCGGCCAACTCGTCGGCACTCAAAACACCACGGCGCACCAAGAAACCCTGAAGGTCAAACGAATAATGTTCCTGCTCAGTAAATGGTCCCACGACGTCCACGTTAGCGTCGCACGTTCAAGCTCAGCGGTTAGCAATCACAAGAGAGACTCGCCAATCGTTAGGGGCCAAGACGATCTGGTTCCGGGGCCAACCAGATCCACGCATGGGTGTCGAGCAGAATCATCCTACCGCCTCCCACGCTTCGCCAGTTGAAGACATCACATCATCGACGCTGGCGTACGTTACCGATCCAACAAAGGATTTCCCCACAAGCAGAAGTGCGAAGCACCACGCCTTTGCGCTGAGCCGATTCGATAAGCGCTACTACGAATTCGTTTCGGCGGTCATAGGCAATCAATGCGCCAGCATCGAGCAGTAGCGCCACTACGCCGCCTTAGAAGATCGGGCCTTGGTTGCGCGCTTTGCACCGGTCACGATCGCGTTCGCACGCGCTTGACGAACGAGCGCATCAAGTTCGGCATCACTCAGCGCAGAGATCTCCGGCTCATCGGCATCGAGCGCGACCCGCAGTGAACGATTACGAATCCGATCCTGAGCAGCATCAGTAAGCCAAGCCGAGACCGAAACACCTTCGGCCACCGCAGCGCTCCGAATAACTTCCGTCAGAGACTCATCCATAGAAATGCTTGAGATTATCAATGGCCATGTTTGATCATACAAAGAGAATCTACCGGTACGATCCGAGAGCCTGCCCTCCGATGACTATGCGGATCAATTGGAGCGAACTGATGACGATGTATACATCTCGGCCGATCTGATGAGATCAATACATTCGTATACAGATCTTCACAAGATGTGCACATCGATCACCTTCGTGTGGTGTCGCCGAAGATCTCGACTACCGGGTGATGTCCCAGAGGTGGTGGACGGGGTCGTGCACCATGTAGGTGGCAAAGGTCGCGACGGTGAAGTTTTTGTTGTCGCTGCGCACTCCGGTTCGTTGCCATTGGTCGCCGGTTACGAGATCGAATGCTTCGGCAAGCGAGATCCCCGCACTCGCCAATTCGGTCGCTACCGTCAACGGGTCCTGCAAGTCGTAGCGTTCTTCAATGGCCGTGGCATCTTGATCCCAATTTGGGTACGTGGGGTTGTCTTGGTTCAACATGAGACCGAGGCGGTACTCGTACAAACGAAACACGTCGCGGACATGGCAGGCGTATTCCACTGGTGACCACGTTTCACTATTAGGACGGGTGGAGGCATTTGGCTCGGCCAGTGCAGCGCAAAATGGATCGATAAGTGCACGTATGGCATCACCGGTTTTGAGCACATCGACGGAAGGACCGTCGTACCCACAATCGGTGCAGGCCCTGCCAATCGTCCAGGTCCAGTCTTGCGTTTCAGGCGTAATGCTCATAGGCATCGAGGCTAGCCAGTGTCATCTTGTCGCTGGGCACAATTTTTGGTGGACACTATTCTCCGCAGCAGACCTGTCACCTGCGAATCGACGGGAACCGCCCAGGTCGAGTTCTTTGAGCCAGATACTGCCACCGTGACAAAATACTGCGTCAGCAATCCGTCACACAGACACCAAAACGACACACGGAGCCAAATCACGGGCCGCATCCCGGCCGCACCACGGAGCCAAATCAAGAGCCGCACCCCGGAGCCATCTCTACGCTACTGATTCGTTCCAATCGGATACCAGGCGCGCATAGTGACCGTTAGCCGCGATCAGTGCTTCATGGGTTCCGTATTCCACAACACGGCCAGCATCGAACACCGCTACGGCATCGGCTCGGGCTGCGGTGGAAAGCCGATGGGCAATAACAATTGTGGTGCGCCCGCGGCTCAGTTCGTCGATCGTGGCCGCTAAGCGCGCTTCGGTTCCGGCATCAACCGATGAGGTTGCTTCATCAAGTATCAATACCTCAGGCGCCATAACCTCTGCTCGGACCAAAGCCACCAGTTGACGTTCACCAGCCGAGAGTGCACTACCTCGCTCCCCTACCGTCGTAGCCAACCCTTCGGGAAGTTGCGCTATCCAATCACTGAGGCCCAACCGTTCGATGGCCGCTACGAGCGATGCTTCAAGCAGCTTTGGCACACCCAACGCAATGTTCTCGCCAATGGTGAGGTCGAACAGGAACGGGTCTTGGGGTACGAGTTGCACGCGTTGACGTAGATCACGCTCCGCAACATCACGAACGTCAACGCCACCAACATGCACACTTCCTAGTTGGGGATCGGCGGTACGCGAAACGAGCCGCGCCAACGTCGACTTTCCCGAACCCGTCGCCCCTACGACCGCCAGCGAAGAACCCGCCGGCACTTCAATCGAGACATCCCTGAGCACATAGAGAGGTTCGGCGACGACCGAAGGACCAAGCGATACGGCCGGGGCAGGTGTAGAAGAAGAAGTAGAAACAGCCGATCCAGTATCAGAAGCATCATCGACCGGTCGAGCCGGGTAGGCATAGGAAACCCCGCGGATCGAAACCGAGAGGCCACCAACCGGAAGGGCAATTGGAGCAACCGGCTCGGCCAAATCAATGGGCAGGTCCAACACATCGAGTACCCGAGACAACCCCGCGACGGCCAATTGGGTTTGATCCACCACTTCGGTGAGTTCAGCAAACGGGTCGAGCATGGCGCGGGTGGCAAACACTGCGCCAACGAGTACGCCTGCGGTTATTCCTCCGCTGGTGCCGATCATCAAGCCCATCGAGATCACGGCGCAGACACTCAGAACCGCGAACAAGTCACCAACGGGAAACAGGGCTGCACCAATGAGCGAGGTGCGTGTCGCAGCATTTCGTCGCAAACGATTCGCTGCCAGCGCTCGATCGCCTATGAGCCGTTCCGCCCCATAGGCCCGCAACACCGACGCGCCGGTTACTACTTCGCTCACCCGTCCGAGATATTCACCACTATGTGCACGTATAAGTTGATAGTTGCGCAGCAAAATTCGCTGGACAACGCGCATCACCACAACCACAGGAAGCGCCACGAACACTCCAACCACAGCGAGGCGCCAGTCAATCCAAAACAGATAGCCGGCCATCAACAACACAATGAGAACATTCGTCAGCCACGAGACGGCACCCCACGAAAAGAACTGCGAAATCGATTCCACATCGCCAGTTACCCGCGACACCAACACGCCGCGTTTGGATTGGGCATGCTGATCGAGACTCATGTCCAAGAACCGCTTCACACCGCGGATACGTAATTGAGCCATCAGCCATTCACTCCACGTACCCAATCGATACGCCGAAGCCCGTCGCGCCGCTTGTGTAAGCACCGTCACGACCGCAGCAATCGCACAAAGCAAAGCAATTTGGCCAAAACGCACCGAAACTGCCGCACCGCTAGCCCCCTTTCTAGCAGCGCCACCAACGAGAACACGAACCTTGAGTCCCCGATCAATCACGTTTTGCAGCACAACCGGGACCACCAATTGGCCAAGCCCACCAACGAGCGCCAAACCAACCGTAAGCGGCAAACCTTTGCCAAAACCTGGAATATGCCCAGCAGCACGCCGCAACGTAGCCAAAGCCGTCACCTCAGTAGGCGTACTTGAGGTTTGCGTCGACTCACTCACGACGCGCCACCATTTGACAGTGAAGCCATCGCTTCGCAAAGGCCATCTGAATAGTCGGAATCATCAAGCCGGTATGCAGAAACCAATTCGGCATAGGCGGGAAGGATCGCAATGAGTTCTTCGTGCGTGCCGGTACCAATGATGCGCCCGTTGTCGAGAAAAACCACGCGATTGGCGAGGGCGATGCTTGAAGGTCGAGCTGCTACCAGCACCACGGTTTCAGCCACGTCACCATCGCGTAGCGCCCCCAACACCGAAGCTTCGGTTACGGGATCCAAACTGGAGGTGGTGTCGTCGAGCAACAACAGCTTCGGACGGCCGGCCAACGCCCGAGCAAGGGCCACGCGCTGACGCTGCCCACCGGAAAGCGTTATGCCTCGCTCCCCCACGATCGTGGCCACACCTTCGGGAAGGCCAGCCACAATTTCTGCCGCCGAGGCTTGAGACAACGAATTCGCAATCGTTTTTCCATCGATGGATCGGCCGACCGTTACGTTTTCAGCGATGGACCCTGAAAACAACAACGGCTCTTGGAACACCAACGCCGAATCAATTCCATTGCCACGCTCAACCGTACCGGTAGAAGCTGATTCAATCCCGGCAAGCACATGCAACAACGTGCTCTTGCCCGAAGCCGTAGAGCCAACGATCGCCACCCGCTCACCGCGCAAAATGGTGAGGCTCACATCCTCAAGGGCAACCCGTCCATCGGCGTGCACCAGGCCAACACCATCCAGCGCTGCGGCCACACGATCGTCGAAAGGCTGGTGCAATACGGGCAACGGATCAAGAGGGGCATCGAGCAGGTCTTTGAGGCGATCCTCGCCGGCAAGGGCCCGAGGCAGCGAACTTAGTGTGTAAGCGAGCACACGAAGCGGCCACATCAGGGTGGAAAACAGCAACACCACCGAAGACACGTCACCAATGGTCATGGCTCCTCGCTGCACACGCCAAGAACCCAACACAATCAGGGCAACAGTTACGAGGGCAGGAAACAGTTCGAGCACGGCATCAAATACCACTTGCAGTTTCAGCTGGGCCATCTTGGCAATTCGTAGAGCATTGATTTTGGCTTCGGCCTGCGCATGGCGAACCTCGCGGGCGCCCAAAATTTTGCTGACGGAAAGCCCATCGACGGTTTCATGAATCGTGTCGCTCAACGAGGCAACCGACTGCTGAATTCGTTCCGTCGGCCCCTCGGCTTTGTTGACGAAGATCACATTGGAGATGGCAATAACCGGCAGAACGGTCGCGGTAAACACACCAACAACCACATCGAGATTGACCAACCAGATCCCGGCCGTAGCCACCAGCACAATCGACCCAAGCGATGCGGGAAGTGGGGCCAGAAACTGTTTGATGGCCTCAGGATCAACATCGGAGGCAGAAAGCAAATCACCGGTGTGGCGCTTTCGTATCCACGCATACGGTTGGGCCAAGTAGCGATTCACCACATCGGCGCGCCACATCTCCGCCACCGTCTCCTGCCAAGCCCCCGCTTGACTCCGACGCAACACTACGCTCAGCTGACGAGCAAACCCAATGAGCGCAAACGTCACGATCGGCCCAACCACCGACCCACGACGACCGCCCGGGGTCAACGAAGGCACAATTGCAGAATCCACCACGTTCTTCAATGCGCTCGAGAACGCCACGGTCAATGGCGCGAACATCGAAGCACCCATCATTGCCAGGGCAAAGCGTTTGGGCTCCCGGGCAATACAACCCGCAACCAACGCCCAGCCACGCCGAAAACTCTGGCGTTTGACGGCCACTAGACCAGATGAGTCATTGGTTGATTCTCGGCTGTCGATCATGTGAGCTGGTTCCTGAGGGCAAGCGAACTTAGCTCACGAATCAGGAATCACCGCATCACTGGTTCGCCGCTACGGGGTTGTCGCGCCAACCTCTCGCCACCTTTTCGACATTGAGAACTTGAGCGGTCTGTCCAGCTAAACGACCCAGCAAAACGATTTCGAGCGCTATTGGAACTTCCGGGTCAGTGGAATTTCGGCGTCGCTTGCATCAAAGACTCGTCATATCGACACGACAGCGAAAAGAGATAACTGAACACGATATAGATGGATATGATATAGATGTGTCTATATCAGTTGGATCCACCAAACCCTCATCCATCTTTGGGCGCGAAAAGGAGTGGGGCCTGCTGCAGGGTTTCCTTGACGAGAGTTTGGGGTCACGCTTAGCCGTCGTCTACGGCCGTCGTCGGCAGGGAAAAACTACGTTGCTACAGGAACTTGCTGCAGTAACGAACTCCTTCTATTGGGAAGCTGCGGAACAGTCCAGCGCACAAAATCTCGAGTCGTTTTCCAACGCTTGGACAGACTTCATTGAGTCAGGGGGGCCCATTCGCTTCAGGAATTGGGAGGAAGCTCTCGAAAGCGTTCTCGCCCCAAGCAACTTTGATCCGGTGGGCCTCACCGGCGGCGTGATGATCGATGAAGTGGGTTACCTCATCGGAACCGCGCCAGAATTCCCTTCGCTGCTGCAACGTCACTTCGGGCCACGGACCCAGAGTTCAGGGAAAGTACGGGTGATTTTGTGCGGATCGATCTACGCCCAAATGACACGATTGCTGGCCGCTGGCCAACCGCTCCGGGGCCGGCAGAGTCTTGAAGTTGACGTGCGCCCATTTGACTATCGAACCGCTGCGTCATTCTGGGGCCTTGACAGCCACCCAGATGCTGCATTTCGACTCCACGCACTCATTGGAGGAACACCTGCGTACCTTCGTTTTGCTGGCGGGAAAACTCCTTCGAAAGGAAACGTTGACCGCTGGGTTGTTGATCATCTTCTCAATCCGGCATCTCCGCTGTTTCACGAGGGGCAACTCTTAGTGGCAGAAGACCCAACGCTGGTTGACAAGGCGTTGTACTGGTCGGTGCTCGGTGCTGTGGCCGATGGGTTCAATCGACGAACCCAAATAGCTGATGCGCTGAGGCGAAGCCCAGCCGCATTGGCCCAACCCCTAGCGGTGCTTGAAGCAGGATCTTGGATTGAAATGGTTCCCGACCCTTTCCACGGCCGATCCACAACAGTTACGTTGAACGAACCGATCGTTCGTATGCATAGGGTTCTGATTGCCAAAGAACGACGTCGACTAGACCTCAGTCAAGCAACTGCTGTTTGGGAGGATTCACACAGTCGCGTCTCACGACTCATCTATGGCCCCCACCTAGAGTGGATTGCCAACGATTGGATGCTTCGGTTCGCCTCCTCAAAAACGGTAGGTGGGTCAATCAGATCTAGCGGACCTGGAATACTCAGAGTTGGTGGCGTCACCCACCAGCTGGACCTCGTCGGGTTGGAACCAGATCGCCAAGACGTCGACCGGATTTGCGTGATCGGAGAAGTCAAAGCAGAGAAGTCATCAATGGGAATCGCGGAGTTAGAGCGCCTCGACCTCATTGCTACGAAACTTGGTGATCGAGCCGCACCAACAGTACGACGGATGCTCGTTGCCCGTTCAGGCTTCTCGGCCGAACTCAAACGAACCTCCCGGACCCGCAGCGACATCGAACTAGTCGACCTCCACCGCCTCTATGACGGCGACTAATTCGTTGCAGATACAACACGTACACCGGGAGTGAGAACAAGCATAGGTTCGCCCAAGCACATACCATTTCGCTCGGCGCACTTCGAGAAGGGACTACACCTCATGAGCCGCGACCCCTTCACTTGCGGCAAACGCGTTGTTGGTCTCGGCACCATTGATCGGCAACTCACACAACTGATTTCTTCGGGTACCCTCGACGGAATCGTCGGAGTAGCACTCGGGTCGTTCGAGGCATTCCGCGACTACAACGACCGCGGTTGGACGCTCACTGATGTGCTCGTCGATCGACTCGGAAGTCTAGGAGTGCCAGTGCTCGGCGGACTGTTCGCCGGTCACGACCTCGTCGATGCCCACGGGATCCCGGACCAGTCGGCGATTCCTCTCGGAACGAGAACCACCATCGATACCGAAACCGGCACCCTCATCGCTGGGCCAATCGTGACTGGCGCATAGTCATCATGTTTCGGATTCCGCTCGCATCTGCGCCACGTTTGCCCTCCAAGAGCATCTCGGGCGTCACGTCCACTACTACTACTGCGGCTACCGATCCGGCTATCGCACGTCCAAAGATCCCAGTTCCCGCAGCCACCTCAAGCACTACGTCACCGCTCATTGCTGGAGTGTCTTCGATGAGCCATGCCAGAACGCCGGTGGCCCCGAAATGACGGGATGCATCTTCGAATGCCGGAGCCTGTCCAGAAAAGGCCGCCCGGACCACGTCGTTTCGATCCACAAACTCACGGTAACACAAGTTCAATACAAGTGACCATCCCGTCATAGGTCACGCAGTCCCGTGATCGGCGCTCGCAAGGACTTCACTGAACAACCGTCTAGTGTCTATGTACAGTAGACGCATGTCACCTTTGGACGAATCGCTTCTCGCCGCCGCTCGCAAAGCAGCTCTACGGCGGGCAGAAGCCGAGGCTCTCCAAACCACGGCAAAGGCCAACGAGCAACTCGCTATCCGACGCCTCCAATTGGCTGGCGGATCGGTTCGCGAGATCGCAAAGGCTCTAATCCCATCAGCGAATCCAACAGATGATCGATGCTGTTGACGACGGTCGTGGCTGGAAACGCAAAGGAAAATCACCGGACATCCTCATTTGTAGCTTCTGTCAAAAGACACAGAAAGTCGTTGAGAAGTTGATCGCCGGCCCGAACGTTTACATCTGCAACGAGTGTGTTGAACTGGCACGAACCGGTTTTCGTCCGCAGGCGACCTGCAGCTTCTGCGGCAAGGAAGCCACTCCGAAGCTAAAGGTCCGTGGGCTCGGCAAGGTTTCGGTCTGCTTCGAATGCCTCGACCTGTGCGATGAGATCATCGCGGACGAGGGCGGGAGCGGCGTGCCCGTCGGGTAACTGGAAGCAAGGTATCCGCACTGCCAGCGACCACAGGACAACGCAACCAGTCTGTGCGCTTATTACTGCGGCTGCATCGCACAAGTTACGAGTGGCCGGTGCCCGCGATGAAGGAGCAGATCTCGTCGAACAAGTCCGTGTTCAACTACCAAGATGGAACGGTGCTCGCGTCAACCGCTCGGCCAACACCCAAAGGTATGCGAACACCAAAACCTCGTCCCTTCGCAAAACATAAGACAGATGCTCAAGACCTGAACGAATTTCCTCTGTCCGCATAGGTTTTCGTTTGGAGGTTCGGGTGGCAAGCCCCGAACCGAACTCAATTGCTCTTTTGACGTCGGCTCTGGTCGCCGTAAGCGGATCGCAGCACATGCTCGAAAACTTCGCCC
This sequence comes from Acidimicrobiia bacterium, assembly GCA_043743435.1. Classification (GTDB taxonomy): domain Bacteria; phylum Actinomycetota; class Acidimicrobiia; order Acidimicrobiales; family JANYDT01; genus JANMZO01. The sequence continues at coordinate 12,132 of JAYTWN010000021.1, read as the reverse complement.
CTGGAATCGCGTAGATCCACTTGACAGCGCTTCGACGAATTCCAGTTTGTTCGGGAGTTTTCTACAAGTCCTTTCGCCGCACAGCTGCGCCAAGCTCAGCGTTGGTGAGCCGCAAGCAATGCCCGGCCACGACGAAAACTTTGGAACTTGACGGCTGTTGGTTCCAGATGAGGCGTTGGTTGGTATTTGGTTGCCGATCATTCGAACTGGTTCCTGGAAGAAATTGGGGCTCACCCCAGGAATCAGACTCACCGGTTGGAATTTGGAACGTGCTGGTGTCGATGAGGTTGCCTTGAGGGGTGAAGCCCCTGGCCCCAAGATCAACGAAGTTGCTGTTCAAGAAGGTCCTCTGAATATGGACAAGATCAAATACTTGACATTATCCAGACAATGCGTGAAGATCTCTCCATGACCCAACAGGTTTCGCTCGCTGAGGATCAATCTTCGCTCCTTCGCCGGCACGGGGTGCAGGTGACCGCCCAACGCCTAGCGATCATGCGCGCCGTGTCTCTGTCACCTCACATTTCCGCCGACGAGGTGTGCGAGCAGGTTCGGAGAACAATTGGTTCGATCTCACGCCAAGCGGTCTACGACACACTTGGCGTACTCGTTGACAAAAACTTGTTGCGGAGGATTCAGCCATCAGGGTCGCCAGCGCGGTACGAGGATCGAGTCAGCGACAATCACCATCACCTGATTTGTCGAGAGTGCGCGACCATGTTTGACATCAACTGCGCCGTGGGCGCGGCACCTTGCCTCACAGCCGACAACGATCACGATTTCGAAATCGACGAAGCCGAAGTTATCTACTGGGGTCGATGCTCGAACTGTCGGGCTATCTCAACAAAAGCGGTTGGCGACTAACGCATCCAGCCGCTTGGCTACCGAACCAACACAGAAATTTTCAATGAATCAATTACAAGACCCTGTAAGCCCATCACTAAAGGAGTACCGATGACCGACCAAACTACGCAAGGTAAGTGTCCCGTGATGCATGGATCCAACGCCGGGAACACGGCTGTGGGTTCTGCAGCAAATGAACACTGGTGGCCCAACCAATTAGGCCTCAGGATGCTCCACCAAAACTCAGCGGCTTCCAATCCAATGGGCGACGGATTTAACTACGCCACAGCGTTCAAAAGCCTCGACTACGTGGCAGTGAAAAGCGATCTCACCGCACTGATGACTGCATCGCAAGATTGGTGGCCCGCTGATTATGGCCACTACGGACCATTCTTCATTCGCATGACGTGGCACAGCGCAGGCACGTACCGAATCCAAGATGGTCGTGGCGGGGCGGCTACGGGAACTCAGCGATTCGCCCCGCTCAATAGCTGGCCTGACAACGGGAATCTCGACAAGGCGCGGGCACTGTTGTTGCCGATCAAGCAGAAGTATGGCGCCAAGCTTTCCTGGGCCGATTTGATGATTCTTGCCGGCAACGTTGCCTTGGAATCGATGGGCTTCAAAACCTTCGGTTTCGGTGGCGGCCGTGAAGATGTTTGGGCTCCTGAAGAAGATATCTATTGGGGACCTGAGTCAACCTGGCTTGGCGACGAGCGATACAGCGGCGACCGTGAACTTGCCAATCCGCTCGGTGCCGTGCAGATGGGTCTGATTTACGTCAATCCCGAAGGACCCAACGGCAACCCCGATCCACTCGCCTCCGCCCGTGACATCCGGGAAACCTTTGCTCGGATGGCCATGAACGATGAGGAGACCGTCGCACTGGTTGCTGGCGGACATACCTTCGGTAAAGCTCATGGTGCTGGAGATCCAACGCTTGTGGGTGCAGAACCTGAAGGTGCCCCGATAGAGCAAATGGGTCTTGGTTGGAAGAACAGCTTTGGCTCAGGCCGGGGCGTTCACACCACAACCAGCGGTATCGAAGGCGCATGGACGCCAACCCCGATCACGTGGGACAACACCTACTTCGACACGCTCTTGGGTTACGAGTGGGAACTCACCCGCAGCCCCGCTGGCGCGCAGCAGTGGACACCGACAAACGCTGAGGCAAAAAGCACCGTGCCCGACGCTCACGACCCAGCAATCACGCATGCACCGATGATGACCACTGCCGATATGGCGCTCAGAGTGGATCCCATCTACGAACCAATCTCGCGACGCTTCCACCAGAACCCGGCGGAATTTGCCGACGCCTTCGCCCGGGCCTGGTTCAAATTGACCCACCGCGACATGGGTCCCGTCGTCCGCTACCTCGGCCCCGAAGTCCCCAAAGAAGAACTTATCTGGCAGGATCCAATACCGGCGGTTGATCACGCCTTGATTGACCAAGCCGACATCACGGCACTCAAGGCAAAGATCCTTGGCTCAGGACTGACTGTCTCGGAATTGGTATCCACTGCATGGGCTTCGGCGTCAACATTCCGCAACAGTGACAAGCGTGGCGGGGCCAACGGTGCTCGGATTCGCTTGGCTCCCCGAAACGAGTGGGACGTAAACAACCCCCCACAATTGCGTCGGGTTCTTGGCGCCCTCGAATCAATCCAAACCGAGTTCAACGCTTCGGGCAAGAAAGTTTCCATCGCCGACCTCATCGTTCTCGGCGGGGGTGCAGCAATTGAGGTCGCAGCGAAAGCGGCCGGACAAACCGTAACCGTGCCGTTCACTCCCGGTCGTGGGGACGCGTCGCAGGAACAAACCGATATTTCTTCCTTCGCCGTGCTTGAACCTACTGCCGATGGATTCCGTAATTACCTTGGCAAGGGTCACGTGCTTGCGGCCGAGGCGCTTCTGGTGGACCGAGCACAACTGCTGTCGCTGAGTGCACCAGAAATGACGGTTCTCGTTGGCGGGCTGCGGGTTTTGGACGCAAACTCCAACGGATCGAAACATGGTGTGTTCACCAATCGAGCCGGGGCTCTCACCAACGACTTCTTCGTCAATTTGCTTGATCTGAGCACGGAGTGGAAGCCAATTACGGCGTCGGAGAACGAGTTTGAAGGTAGCGACCGTTCAAACGGTGCCTTGAAGTGGACTGGGACTCGTAATGATCTTGTTTTCGCATCCAACTCGCAGCTTCGAGCTATCTCCGAGGTGTACGGATCAAGCGATTCAGCACAGAAGTTCACGGCCGATTTTGTGGCAGCGTGGTCCAAAGTAATGGACGCCGATCGCTTTTGATGGGCCGAGCTAATCGGGTTTCGTGTTGACCGTATTCATGGCCAAGTCGATGCCTTGGGCGATAATCAGCTCAACGGCATCGGCGGCCTCCTGCACGGCGATATCAAGCGCAACTCGTTCTGCTTTACCGGGGCGTTTCAGCACGTAGTCGGCGGTTTGTTGGGTTCCTGGTGGCCGACCAATACCGATGCGCAGCCGACAAAAATCCGGGGAATTCATGTGTGCCTGGATGCTCTTCAACCCGTTATGCCCAGCAACGCCGCCACCGAACTTCAACTTCAACCTTGCCGACGCGATATCGAGTTCGTCATGTATCGCAATGATCTGTGAAGGTGAGGCGATGCCATGACGCTTGACCAACATGCGCACTGATTCACCGGAAAGGTTCATGAACGTCTGCGGAAACGCCAACGCCACCAGGACCCCACCAATTCGGGTTTCGCCGGAAATTGCCCGTTCTTTGCCGAACTTGAGCTTGGCCCCGTAACGAGCCGCCAACACCGCGACCACTTCCGCCCCCACGTTATGGCGGGTGCCGGCGTATTCGGTTCCAGGATTTCCCAAGCCAACGACAAGCCACTCGGCCGGGGTACCTGTCCGTTCAGAGGATCGGAATGCGGAGAATCGCGATGTCATAGGAAGCCGTTGTCCTAACGGGAGCGTGCGGGGATGACACTGTTGCCCAAACGAAAAAAAGCCTGGCCGGTCACGAAGACCAAAGCCAGGCTTGTTTGCTTAGCGCCCACGGATGGACACGCCAGGAAGCGTCTTAGACGATGATGAAGTCAAGGTGAGCAGCGCCGCCCTTGACCGGGTCACGCTGGATGTCCTGGATCTTTACGTTGTGGCTTACGCCATCAACAACCAGGGTGAAGGGAAGTTCGCGTACGGTGCGATCGTTGAAGGCATTGCGCACTTCGCGGTGATCAACCGTGATGGCGACCGGAGCGGCGAGGCCCTTGCCGTAAACGATGGCGGGAAGCTTGCCAGTGGCGCGAAGACGACCTGAGTTGGCGGAACCAAGGGCGGTACGAACTTCGGCGTTAAGCGTGATCTCTGACATAGCAATTTCCTCTACGAAGACGGGGCAATCAAGTTGCTCACACCCACCACGCAACACTTCACGTTTAGGCGCTCAACAACGGCCTTCCATCATAGACCAACCGGTTAGCCCCGAGAGAACTCTCCATGGGGCCCACTCGAAGGTTGCCTGGCGAAATAGTGCCACGATGTCGAAATAATGCGTCGCCAGTTCGCCACGCTGACACCAACCTGCCACGGACCGGGACGCGCACCACCAACGCCCCCAAACATCCACACACCTCCACCTCGTTGACACCGAACCACCCCACTCGAAGAGAACTCTCCGGATAGTTCCCACTCGAAGGTTCCGTGGCGAAATAGTGTCACGATGGCGAAATAGTGCGTCACCAGTTCGCCACGCTGACACCAACCCGCCAAGGAACCCCGCAGCCCGAGAACCACACCAAACCGCTACGAAACGGGCTCCACCTTCGAGTTCGCCGCCAGCGTTATGACTACGACTGGTTTTCGCCGCCGAAGATGTCCGACACCGAGGCGTCTTCGAATACGGCGGAGATGGCATCGGCCAGAAGTGGCGCGATCGAAACGACTTCGATTTTTTCGTGACGCTTCTCGGGAGGCAAGGCCAGCGTGTTGGTAATGATCAGCTTCTTCATGGCCGATTTCTCAATGCGCTGAATCGCGGGGCCGCTCAAGATGCCGTGGGTAGCGACGCCATAAACCTCGGTGGCACCTGAATCCATCAGAAGATCTGCAGCAGCACAAATCGTTCCGGCCGTGGCCACCATGTCATCCACCAGAACACACACTCGGCCTTCAACTTCGCCCATGATGTCGAGCGCCTGCACCGAATCAACCGTCGTCTTGGAGCGGCGCTTGTACACCGAAGCCACATCGGCATCGAGGTGCTTGGCGAATCGTTCGGCAACCTTCACACGTCCGGTGTCGGGAGAAACAATGACGGCCCCCGGACCGACTAGGTAGCGAAGGTGTTCAACCATGACCGGCATTGCCGTGAGGTGATCAAACGGGATGTCAAAGAACCCTTGAATCTGGCCTGAGTGCAAATCGATAGAAACCACACGATCCGCTCCAGCCTTCGTCAGCAAATCGGCGACGAGCTTGGCAGTAATGGGTTCACGTCCCGCAGCCTTGCGATCCTGACGGGCGTAACCGTAAAGCGGACACACGGCAGTGATGCGCTTGGCCGAGGCACGCTTGGCCGCGTCGATCATGATGAGTTGCTCCATGATGTGATCGTTCACGGGAGCCGAGTGGGTTTGCAGAATGAACACATCTGAACCGCGCACCGATTCTCCCAGCGTGGAACGAATCTCGCCGTCGGCAAAATCCACCAGGTTGGGGTTGCACAACTCAAGTCCTAGATGAGCTGCTACTTCCCGGGCTAGGGGTTCGTTGGACCGCCCAGCAAACATTTGCAGGCGCTTCTTCGGGGCAAACTCCATAACGGGTCCTTTAGCGAACTACACACGCAGCGAAGCAATCACTACGTACACATACGACGACGGTCGGGCAAACGTCGTAGCACTCGACCGACGAACCCACAGCCCGAGACCTGCTCCAAGATTCAAGAAAAATCTACGAAAGAGCCTCTGCCCGGAAGAACGGACCGGTTTTTACACCGTCGCCAACCCTAGCGCCCACACCGAGGGCCGCAAACGGACCGACCGTGGCACTCGACCCAATTTCTGCCCGCGTGGCCGAGGTTTGCTCAACTACTGAACCCTCGCCCACATGGCAGTCCACCAACCGAGTGTCGGGGCCGATCTCGCATCCCCGTCCGATGACGGTATGTCCCTGGAGCAGCGAACCGGGAAAGATTGTGCAATCCGGCCCGATTTGCACGGTGGCATCGATGTAGGTGCGATCCGGATCCAACATGGTGACGCCTTGGGCCATCAAGCGCAGATTGGTTCGCCGACGCAACTCGGCCTCGGCAACAGCCAACTGAGCCCGATCATTCACGCCGCTGGCCTCCGCCGGATCCTGCACCACATGCGAGGTGACGTTGTACCCGGCATCGTAGAGAACTTCGATCACATCGGTGAGGTAATACTCTCCTTGAGAATTCTCTGGACTCAATCGACGCAATGCCGGTGCCAACAACGAACGCTTAAAACACATCACGGCCGTGTTGATTTCATTGATTTCTTTTTCTTCGTCGGTAGCATCGCGGTGTTCAACAATCTTGCGGACTCGGTTGCCTTTCCCCCGAACGATGCGCCCCAGTCCTGTGGGATCAGGCAAATGAGCCGTAAGGACGGTCGCTGCGGCATCGGATTCGATATGGGTCTTCAGAAGCGCCACCAACGTTGACGGACGGAAGAGCGGCTGATCTCCAGGCATCACCAAAATGTCACCATCGGCTTCGTCGTCAAGCTCGTCGGCATTGAACGCAGTGAGGGCAACCGAAACGGCGTCCCCCGTGCCCCGCTGCACATGCTGAGTCACAAACTCCAGCCGTACCGTTGAGGGGTCCTCTTCCAACAGCGCCTTGGTGACCTTTTCTGCTCCATGGCCGACGACAACAATGGCCCGTTCTAGCCCCAAATCCACGGCGGCATCTATCACGTGCAAAACCATGGGCTTGCCACACAAAATGTGAATCGGTTTCGGGCGGGTCGATTTCATACGGCTCCCCTCTCCGGCCGCCATGATCACAGCGGCGAGTGGGCGGGGGGAAGCGGGCGAAGTCGACATGGTCCAATCTTGCCAGCGTCACCCCAGCAAGTGGGGCATCTTCGCCGCACTCAGTTGGATGAAATGTTGGATGAAATGTTGGATGGAATGCAAAAACCCACCCACTATTGGGTGGGTTCGCTGGTTCGCGGAGAAGGACTCGAACCCTCATTCTCTGGACCAAAACCAGATGTCCTGCCATTGGACGATCCGCGAAGGACCGCCTCTACGTTATCAGCGACATTCCCTAGAGCTAGCGATTTCTTTTGGCGAAGCCGCGTTCGAATCGTCGGCGTCCTCTGTCAACGTTTCGTAATCGCGCGGAGATAACGTTTCTCGGTCAACAAGAACACCCTCAGCATTGGGAACCTTGGTCCTACGCTGGGGAGATGAATTCTTCAATGGTTCAGAATTCACATAGAACTCAACAGGCGGAAGTTCCAAAAAGCTCGGAATTAGTTCAAGGGTCAACAGCATTTGCCCCAATGCTGCAGCCTGCTCAGTGGGGCTAAGGGAATCAAACGCCGACGAGACTGACAACCGCAGTGGGCCACGATCGTCGGTTTGCTCGACCTGGGCATCGAGATCCGAGAACCGCTCACGCATGGCTTTTTCCTGCACCGTCTCAACACTTGGACCGAGTTCCATCTCCACCAAATACTTATTTGCCTGGATTTTTGCAGAGTCGGTACCTTCAAAGCCGATCACGTACTTGCTTCCCAAACGCAACCGAAGCGTGCCGGGAACCTTGTTTTCGAAAAAATAGAACCGCAGTAGAGAAGACTCCACCGGGTCGAAAGAATCCTTCGACGTTGGGAGGGAAAGTTCACCGTTTTTCAGTCCCACCGTGTCGCTCGACCCGGCAACTTTCACGCTCGACAGGAGTTGGCTCCCTTCCATGAAGCCAACCTTGGTGATCCCCCTAATCGAAACAAGCGAAAGCACTACTTGACCAATGGCCAAATAATCACCTTTGAAACCGTTCGCCTTGGCAACCTGAACAAACACCGTATTCGAATTCGAATCAACGGAATCGATCGATAGGTCATAGGCACTCACGCTTGACTTGTAATCGACTGAATCCGCCGCGGAAAGCGGTTGACGCAACTTGGCCAGGACCGACTCAGCAGATCTTTTTAGATCAAGCGTAAGCGGAATACAGTCCGGTCGGCCATAGAGACGGCTTCCACCGGCCAACACAAACGACGTGACCAAACGCTCCGGTTCTCGCACAGCCAGAGAGATGCGATCCACCTTGATGTTTTGCGCCTTCGGCTGGGCCGGCACCCCGCATGCAGCCAAAGTCGACGTAAACACCAACCATGCGGCGACTCGTTTCGGCCTGCGCAATCCGCGGTCGCTGCCAAGGCTGCCCGACCTCATGCGACATCCTCTGCCTCGGGGGCGACACGTTCCTCAACGGCGAAAAGCGCCACGAACCTCGCTCCGCCGTTTTCTCGATCTTCAACCCAGACTCGGCCATCGTGCAAGGCCACGTGAGCTGAAACTAGTGCCAAACCCAAGCCGGTACCCTTGGGGCTGTTGGCGTTTCCTTTTGTGGCATGGCCACGAGCGAAGCGTTCAAAAATCGCCGTCTTTTCGGATTCAGGCACACCCGGCCCATCATCATCAACTGCTATGCGAACATACGGTTGATCGTTTTCGGTGACGTCCGCCAGGCTCACGCCAACCGCTCCCCCTCCATAGTTTGCAGCGTTTTGCAAAAGGTTCGCTACCACGCGTTCTACTCGTCGTTTGTCGAGCGAAACTTCCGGGTAGATCATTCGGGAATCATCGACGGGGATCTCCAGACGAGCACCGTCGCCGTCAACGAATGGCGAGTTGATCGCAACTACCAAACGCACGAATTCGGGAAGGTGCAGGACTTCTCGGTGGATCTCCGCGGCGCCAGCGTCGAAGCGTGAAATCTCTAAAAGATCCAACACGAGCCGTTCAAAATGCTGGGTTTGGGACACCAACACATCAACGGCGCGTTGGCTCCGCTCACTGAACTCATCACGTCGGCCTTGAAGAAGCTGCGCTGCGGTCGAGAGCGCGGTGAGCGGGGTACGTAACTCGTGGCTCACATCGGAGGCAAAACGCCCCTCGCGTTCCACGCGTTGCTGCAACGTGGCTGCCATGTTGTTGAACGAGGCCAACAACGGATCCAAGTCCACATCGCCACTTCGTAGCAAACGAGTATCAAGGCGACCACTGGAAATTTCCGCCGCCGCATCGGCAACGTTGCGAAGGGGGCGAACCACTTGGCGGGCCACCGAGCGACCCACTAACGCCGCACCGATCGTGGACAGTGCCGTCACCAGGGCCAGGGTTCGGCCGAGGCTGTTGACCTTTCGTTCCACGTCGCCCAATGTTGCTCGCTCGAAGAACTTTGCCCCGTCGAGGCCCGGAAGTTTGATACCCACAAAAAGCCGTTTCCCCCGGCTTGTTTCGACGATTTGCGAAGCCGCAGCGGCCTTTGATTCCAACATGGTTTGCAACGATTGCGGTACGTCTTCTAACAGCAATTTGTTGTTCGGCCGATCACCCTTCACTGGGACAAGAATGGCTTCAGCATCCTGGTTGATGAGCACTAAGCGCACGTTGGTTCCCTTGCTCACCGCCGACTGAACCGCTTCCACGTGAGTGTTGACCACTTTCACTACTGAGGTGCGCTGAGCCTCTACGAAGGAGGAGCGCGCCACAAGAAACGTAAGTGTAGATACTAAAACGCTGATGATGAGAGAACCCAGAGCCAAGGCCAGGGTGGCTCGGGCACGCAGCCCCAAACGGACTCTGTCAAACGGGGCAGGAAGATGCCAAAGCGGCTGCACCGCAACAGAGGAGGAAGGATCAGGGTTTTCATACCGATCCGGCAGCGACAGGCCTGGGGATTCCTGATCAAAAACCCGACCCGGACCCATACGCTTCGACCGCGTAGGCGCCAAGCCCGGTACGACCGAAAGCGCCAGATTACGACGGTCAAGCCCCCTTCGCCGCCCGGATTGCTCAGCCGAGTCGAGCAGTTTCCGCCCAGCTCTTCGTTCCGTTTTTCCTTCCGTTTTTCTTTCCGTTCGATCAGCTTTTCGTTCCGCTCGACTTTGCGGTTGGACCGGTTGGACCGGTTGGACCTCTTGGATTTCGACTCTTGGACCCAACGTTGCGTCCGCCGGAGCAGTGTTCGCGACCTCCGTCGAAACGCCTGTGGCCTCAGCGGCAACCGGCCTCAACGGTTCTGTTTCCGAGCCAGCCTTCGAAGCTGTACCTGGGAGATCAGGCGGAGTCGGGGCATCCGGAGCAGCATCGCTTTGTCCTGCGTCGGCGCTTACGGCAGTTACCGTACCGAGGATGTTCGGTGTCGCACTTTTCGAAAGATTCTGAGACGTTGCATTTGCGAGCCATACGATCGCGGGCGCACTCTCATCCGTTGCGATGTTTCCAGGCCCAATGGCAATACTCGTCGGCAACTCATCGAGATCTTCGTCGACCAACCCGTTTCCTTCGAGAAGATCGAGGATGTCCGCCAACGTAGACACTTGGCCCTGATCGCCAACCGCGGTGCCGTCGATCACAATAGGGTTCAGTTCTTCGTCATCCCGGGATGCAGTGTGCGGACCCGGGACAAATTTTAAAGAGTCCGGACTTGAGACAAGTCCTGAGGAATTCGGACTTGAGACAGATAGTGAGGAGTCTGGAACCGATCCAACCTGAGCGCGACCGGGGCGTTGCTCCTTGGCCCACGACACCACTGCCTCAGCAAGTGGTGGCAACTGCGGGCGACGTTTACGCATAGGAAACCAACAGCACCCAGTGCCTTATGGCGCGAACTTGTAGCCGAGGCCGCGGACCGTCACGATATGGGTGGGTTCGGCCGGATCGTCTTCAACTTTGGTCCGTAACCGGCGAACGTGGGCATCAACCAGACGCCCGTCGGCCAAGAAATCGTGACCCCACACCAATTCGAGCAACTGCTCACGGCTATAGACCTTGTCGGAGTTGGAGGCAAGAAGGACCAGCAACCGGAGTTCGGTTTTCGTCAGCGGAAGGGCCACGCCGTCCTTCAGGGCAACACCGGAATCGGGGCGAATATCGAGATTTCCGAACACATAACTGTTCGGGCCCTTGGGCTCGGCGGACCGGGGCGGATGGTTTCGCCGCATATGCGCACGAATCCGGGCGGCCAATTCCTTCGGCACGAAGGGTTTCGTTACGTAATCATCAGCACCGGCTTCGAGTCCGGCCACCACATCGAAACTGGATTCCTGCGCGCTCACGATAATGATGGGCACATCGCTGGTTTGGCGAATGGCATGGCAGATATCGAAGCCACTCATATCGGGCAACTTCAAATCGACCAGCACAAGGGACGGTTTGTCGGCGGCAAAGCGAGCTAATCCCTCGGTGCCATTTGGGGCTTCGCTTACGTCGTAGCCCTCATCTTCAAGCACCATACGGAGCATCATCCGAACGTCGTCGTCGTCCTCGATGGTTAAGAGCCGCTGTCTCACTTCCCTATTGTGCCCCGAATCCTCCCTGCCCGGGAGAACCACCGTGGAAGCTCATGGGAATCACGGTCGGGAGCCCTGTGACAAGCACTATGACAAGCACTGTGACAAGCACTGAGACAAGCACCGTGACAAACACCGTGACAAGCGCCGCGAGATCCGCCTCACGGCTCCGTTTCCCCAAGCGCTCGCAACCAAAAGGCTCCAGGAAATGGGTGTTGTCCCCGGATGCTGACGACGTAAGACGCCCCAGCGATCCTCCTGGTTAGAGGGATCGTCGAACGGAATTCGTGGGATTTTGTCAACGGGGGTCGTATCTGGCCGCTATCGTTTCCGCACCATGGGATCGTTGATTAAGAAGCGCCGTAAGCGCATGCGTAAGAAGAAGCACAAGAAGATGTTGAAGAGGACGCGTTTTCAGCGTCGCGCTAAGAAGAAGTAGTTCTTCCTAATCCGGCCGCGGTTTCGCCGGGTCATCACGCAACTTTGAATGTTCTTCAATTCAGCCACCAGGCATTTCGCCGGTGGCTGTTTTGCGTTGGTGTACTTGCTGGGTTTGCTTGCTGGCTGGCGTTGCCAAGCATGCGCAAAGGGTTCTTACCACCGACCTTTGGTTGCACAATGTGACCGTTTCGGCTGGTTTGTGCGCTTCTAAATATGAGGGTTCAAGTTTGGGCTAGATGGGATTCGCACCCAGTAATCAAATGCCAACCTGCGCTAAAGGGTTGTTACCAAGGAC